>CAZADC010000301.1:0-5030 GCA_964483755.1 uncultured Planctomycetaceae bacterium
CGCCTCGAAGACGGAGATCATCGCCGACATCATCGACACGATCGAAGAGACCATCGACCCGGCGTCCTGGCGGCCCGCCGGCGAGATCGGCGCAGTCCGCGAGATGCACGGACAGCTCATCGTCACGCAGACCCCCGAGAACCACAGCAAGCTGCTGGACCTTCTCGGGCAGCTCCGCGAGGCGCGGGCCCTGCAGATCGCCATCGAGGCGCGGTTCATCTCGGTCAACACCGGGTACCTGAACTCGATCGGCATCGATCTCGATTTCTTCTTCAACCTCGGCTCGACGCTCGGCAGCGGAGACAACGTCAACATCGCCGACCCGTGGACCGGGACCAACACCACCGTCAATCGCGGCGGGCGGGGGAGCTGGTCGGACAACGTCACCCCCGTGAACCTGACCCAGAACACCTTCCCGTTCGCCAACATGATCGGCACGAGCACGTCGGTGCCCAACAGCATCGGCGGGCTGCTCACGGCGCCGTCGATGAGCATGGGCGGGACGTTCCTCAACGACATCCAGGTGGACTTCCTCATCGAGGCGACCCAGGCCCACCAGTCCACGCGGGCGCTGACGGCGCCGCGACTGACGCTCTACAACGGCCAGCGGGCCTACATCACCGTCGCGACCCAGCAGGCGTACATCTCGGACCTCGAGCCGGTCGTCAGCGAGAACGTCGTGTCGTTCGACCCGGAGCTGTCCTACGTGCCGACAGGCACCGTGCTGGACGTCGAGGCGACGATCTCCGCCGACCGGCGCTACGTGACGCTGACCGTCCGCCCGCAGGTGGCGGTGCTCAACGGGTTCACGCGGTACTTCACTAACGTCGAGGAGACCAACGACGAGGGCGAGCCGATCGCGGGCGAGGGCTTCATCCAGTTGCCCAACGTCACGATTCAGGACCTGCAGACGACCGTCTCCGTGCCCGACGGCGGGACGCTGCTGCTCGGCGGGCAGAAGCTCTCCGGAGAGGTCGAGCGGGAGATGGGCGTGCCCGTGCTCAGCAAGATCCCCGTCATCAACCGCGTCGTCACCAATCGCGGCATGGTGCGGGACGAGCAGACGCTCCTGATCCTCATCAAGCCCAAGATCATCATCCAGCGCGAGGCCGAGGAAGAACAGTTTCCCTGATCCCGGTGCGACATAGGAATCCCAACGCGGGCCGCGGGTTCTCAACGAGCCGGCGGCCCGCGAGCACGTTACCGTCGCAACGGACCGCGCGAATTGGGCTATAGTGATGAAACGCCGCCCGGACTCGAGAGGAGACGCCCGATGCACGCACGATCGCTCGCCGCCGTCGCGATAATCCTCGCCGTTCCGCTCGCCGCGGCGGCGCAGCCGGCCACCCGTCCCGCCGGCGGCGATGCCGCCACGCAGCCCGCCACGGCGGCGATTACCCGCCCGGCCCGCTTCGAGGGGCTCACGCTGGACGTGAAGGCCGGACGCGTCATCATCGACGCCAAGGTCGTCCTCCAGGCCGGGGCGCTGGAATTCCTGCTCTGTCGGGGCGAGGCGAAGGCGCACGAGAGCATCCTGTCCACGGACGCCCGCCCGTCCGACGTGCACGCGGCACTGCTGGCGCTGGGGCTGACGCCGGGCAAGCCGGCGCAGTGGTCCGCGCCGTCCGAGCTGCACGAGCCGGTCTTTCTTCCGCCGCGCGGCCCGAAGGTCCGCGTCTCGCTGCGGTGGACCGACACCGACGGCCAGGCCCGATCGGGCGCCGCGAGCGAATGGCTCGAGTCGACGGGCGAGAACGGCGCCGAGGCGCCGGACGAGTGGGTCTTCATCGGCTCGCAGATCATGCCCGACGGGCGGTACTGGGCGAACATCGAGGGCGAGGTCATCTCCGTCGCCAACTTCGCCTCCTCCGTGCTCGACGTGCCGTTCGAGAGCTCCGACAAGAACGCGATGCTCGAGTTCGTCGCGCGGACGAAGGCGATTCCCAAGCGAGGCACGGAGGTGAAGGTGATCCTCGATCCGGTCCAGGGCGCCGAAACGGCCGCCCACGCCAGCGTCTCGCTCGACGTGGACCGCTTCGGGCGATATTTCATCGACGGCCGGCCCATCGAGCCGCAGAGGCTCAGCGAGTGGGCCAGAGGTTATCTCGCCCGACACGAAGAGGGGCAGGTCGTGATCCGCCCGGCCGCCCGGTCGCTGACCTACGACGTCGAGCGGGCGCGCCAGGAGCTTCGCTTCGGCGGCGTGCGCGACATCGAGACCCGTCCGCTCGCGCCGGACAGCGAGATTCTGCCCCGCACGCCGGCCCAGGCGCGGCAGTCGCTGGAGTGGTGGGCCGCGCAGTTCGCCGACGCCCGCGACCTGCTGGGCGATCCGGGCGCCGACGCCCAGGTCGTTCTGCGTCAGATCGAGGCGCAGCGGCGGCAGCTCGATGCCCTCGACGCGCTGTGGGGCGAGTACGCCCAGCAGCTCCGCGACCGGCTCGATCAGTACCGGGCGACGACGCAGCCCGCCGCCGACGCCGAATAGCATCCGCCGCCATGGACCACGAAGGCCGATCCGAACCGCCCGACGCCCGCCGCGGCTGTTTCGCCGAGGCGCTGTGGGGACAATGGCGCGCGCTGACGGTAATCTGCTTCGTCACGGGGGCGACCGTCGCGGGAACGTACGTCGCCGTACGCGCCGGTGGGGGCTCGGACCGTCACGCCCTCGTCGCCATGCTGATGAGCATGACCGGCTGGACGGCGCTGGCGGGCGCCGTCGCGGCGGCGGCGCCGGGCCGCCTGCTGGACGCGTCCTTCCGCGTCGGAACCGTGACGGACACGTGCGGCGTCATCCTGCTCGTCACGGCGTTCGTATCGCTCGACGTGCCCGTTCTGTCCGCCGTGGCGATCTACCTGGTCCTGGTGAGCGTGGGGTTCTTCGCCGGGGGCGTGACGCGGCTGGTACGGCGGGCGGCCAATCGGCGCGCTCTGGCGGTCGTTGCGGCCGTCGTCCTGGCCGCCGTATTGACGACGCCCGCTTGGGTGGGGGGGCTCCTCCGCGCGGCCGAGGGATCGATCCGTGACGCCGTCGCGGCCTGGGCGGTCCGGATCAATCCGCTCTACTCGGTCACATCGGCCGTGGCCGAGGAGATCGGCTTCGTCTGGCACCAGGCGCCCGTGATGTACGGGATCACCTGGCTGGGAGACATCGTGACGCCGCCGGCCGCGCCGTGGTACGCAGCCGTGGCGATCTATGCTCCGCCGGCCGTCGCTCTCTGGGGTGTGGCGATTCTTCGCCGGTGGCGGGAGGCGCGGGCCGGCCCGGACGGGCCGGTATCTCCCGCGGCGCCCGCTCAGCAAGCGCCGTCGGAGCCTTCGAGCAGTTCGCGGAGCTGATCGGCGAACTGCCGCACCGCCCGCCCGCGATGGCTGATGGCGTTCTTCTCGTCCGGCGGGAGCTCCGCCGTCGTGCATCCGAGCGACGGGACGTGGAACAGCGGGTCGTATCCGAATCCGTTCTCCCCGGCCGGGCGATGTCCGATCCGTCCCTCGACGGTCCCCCGCGACTCGATCAGTACGTTCCCCTCTCCGTCCGCCAGCGCCAGGGCACAGACGAACCGCGCCGTGCGGTCCGCGTCGGCCACGTCGGCGAGACGCTCCAGAAGCCGTGCGTTGTTCACGCGGTCGATGCGATCCCGCGGGGCGTCGGGCGGGCACGCGTCGGCGGCGTAGCGAGCGCTGCGGACCCCCGGCTCCCCGCCCAGCGCGTCGACCTCAAGGCCGGAATCGTCCGCCAGGCACCAGTGCCCCATTGCCCGCGCGTAGTAGCGGGCCTTGTCGCGGGCGTTTTCCGCGAAGGTGTCCCCGTGCTCGTCCGGTTCCGGCAGCTCGGCCGACAGCTCGTCGATGCCGACGACCCGCACCGGCAGCTCCCCGAGAGCCTGTCGTATCTCCCGCAGCTTACCGGGATTGCGCGTCGCCAGCACCAGCGTTCGCTGCACCGCCGAACCCTTTCTCTCGCGGAATCTTTACCGGGTAGGTCCGCACCTCGACCCACTGGGCTTCCCGTCCCTTGATGTCGGGCGCCCGCACCTTGTGCCGTCGACCGTTGACGGCGAGGAACTCGAACTCGCTCATCACGGCCTGCATCGCCGGATCAGTCACCCGCTGCTTGAACTCGGTGCCGACCTGGACGGTCTCGACGGCATCGGCGCCGAAGCTGCCCACCGTTACGGACGAGCGGGACGAGCCGTGATGATAGTACGCCTCATGACCGTCCGCGCGGAGCTGGCGGCAGTAGGCCGTCGCCTTCTCGCGACGCCCGACGTAGTTGGCGTCCGGGACGTCGTAGAACACGGCCACCAGCACGCTGTACGCCCCGTCGGCGGTTGCCAGGCGATAATCGGCGGCATCTCCTGCGTCGGCGCCGGGAACCGGCACGACGACCGCCTTGGCGAATATGTTCACGCCGGCGGGGGTGCGGTAGGCCTTCGCCTCGGCGAGCGCCTCGGCGGCCGCGGCGGCCGAGGAGTAGTGCCCCCGGTACAGTTCGCTGCGTCCGGTCTTGTGCACGACCTGCAGGTCGTCCCAACCGGCGTCGCTCTCGGTTCGCTCGCGGTACTCGCGGATTCGCGCGACGTGTCCCGGGCCCGCGTCCACATAGAGCAGGATGGTGTAGTCGCCGTCGGCCGTCCGGGTGTCGTCGACCTCCGGGCGGTCGGCCTCGGTGTCCCCGTCGTCGCCGCCCGGCCAGGACAGCTTCGGCCAGCCGCTCTCGCCGTTGCGATTGCACGCGACGCCGGACAGCAGCACCGCCGCTGCCGCCGCCCCGATCATCGCGCCCGACAGGAGTGTGCGGATTCTCATGGCATCACCTGTTTCTGGATCCTGTGCAGCTTCCTTATGCCGCGCTTCGCGAGGCGCAGCATCTCGGCGAGCTGCGAATCGTCGAACGTCTCGCCTTCGCCGGTTCCCTGGAGCTCGACGAACTTCCCCCCGGCCGTCATGGCGACGTTCATGTCCACCGCGGCCGTCGAATCCTCCGCGTAATCGAGGTCCAGCACCGCCCGACCGTCCACGACCCCGGT
>CAZADC010000302.1:0-5029 GCA_964483755.1 uncultured Planctomycetaceae bacterium
CCTCGCCGCCTGCACCGCGGCCGTCACGCCGGCGGAGGTGCCGCCGTAGACCACGATGTCGTAGGTCTCGTCGACAACGGGCGGGGCGTTGGTCGGGTCGAAGTCGTAGTAGTACTTCAGACCGGGGTTGGTCGTTGTCGGCTGGGCGTGGGCGGTCGCCGCCGACAGTACGATCAGGGCGAGGCCCGACGCTGCGAGAATGCGATGCCAGCGATGAGAAATGCCGGAACTCCTCGGCGCGCTTGCGCCTCCTTGGTCGGCCGCGACCGACGGCGCCACGACCGGGATGGACAAAAGCGGGGATGCAGGTCAGAAGCGAGCGGCGCGCGGAGGACCGGGTCACGAGCCCGAACCGCCCTGCGCCCGGTCCGCCACCCTCCTCCCTCGCCGGGGCAGACACTCAGTCGCGTCGCCTGCGGCGGACCAGCACGGCCGCTCCGCCCACCCCGAGCAGCGCCAGCGTCGCCGGTTCGGGGACGACAACGAACCCGAGTTCGTCCACCTCGTGATACTCGCCAGGGCTGTCGCCGTTGCTGGTGTCGAGTTCCAGACTCACGATCGGGTTGCCCGCCGACGCGGTGTAGGCGAAGAACGTGTCGTCGGATGCGGTGGCGTTGAACTTCTCGGTGCGCGTTCCATCCTGAAGCTCGATGGTGGCGACCACATTGGGATTTGAATTGTTGCGTTCAACGAAGGTAATGGCCACGGCAGTCAACCCGGTATCGAAGTCGAAGTCCCAAATCCATCCTCCGCGGAGCACCTTCGGATCGGAAATCGCCCCGTTCGACCCGCTGGAATCTCTAACGTTCCAGCCGGTTGTCGAGCCCGATCCGTAGGCGTTGTTGCTTCCGGGGGACACGCTCAGCATTTCCGTGCCGCCTGTGCCGTAGGCCGCGACGAAACCGTTCAACTCCGGGTCGTTCAACTCGTCGAAGTTGACCACGCCGCCGAGGTCGTTGTCGTAGGCGCTGTTGACCAGCGTGCGGAAGTCGGTCAGCGTGATGTCGTTGGTAGCCGCTTCCGTGTCAATGTTGTTGGACCCGTCGCCGGTCGGGTCGTACACGTCGGTGGTGACCAGCGCCGCGCGGGCGCCGCCGGCAACCAGCGCCGAGACGGCGAGACAGATAATGAACAGTCGATTGGTCCTCATCGCGTTTCTCCTCTTCTTGAATTGCGGAAGACTTGTCTCTCGGGGATCGTCTCCAGTTCCATACCATATCGTACCACGACATCAAGTCTACGCAAGCGGTGAATATGGACGCAATGCGCGATGAATATGGACATGGATGATCCGGCGTGATACACTCGCAGCCGGAGGTGCGGCATGAACGATCTTCCTTCGGTATTGCGGCCGGCACGGCGGGTCATGTTGATGACCGACTGGCATTCGTCCCAGCTGCGGCGTGGGGTCGCCCGGTTCGCCCGCCAGGCCGGCTGGGTGCTTGATCCGCTGACCGCCCACCGGACCGCGCCGCGCCTCGCGGACGCCGGCTGGATGCCCGCACCGGGACAGCGGGGCGGGAAGACCGACCTGACACGGCTGGTCCAGCGGATCAACACCGAGCAGGTGGGACTGATCACGCTGAGTTGCGAGGAGCCCGTCGTTCGCGAGGTGGTTGAACGGACGGACGTGCCGGTGGTCGATCTGGGGCTCGGCGATCCGCCGCGACCGATCGGCCGGGTCATCGGCGACCTCGAGGGGCAGGGGTATCTCGCGGGACGGGAGCTGGCCGAGCGGGGGTATCGCCGCTTCGTGTTCTACCTGAACCGCCCGACGCCCATCAGCCGCCTGCGGCGGCAGGGGTTGGCGCGGGCGGTTGACGAGGTCGCCGGGACGCTGAGCGTCCTGGAATGGGAGACCGTCCGCCGGGCCGGCAAGCTGGGCTTCGAGGCGTGGGAGCCCTGGCTGAGCGAGCGGATGACGGAGCTGGAGACGCCGGCGGCGGTCGTGGCCGTCGGCGACGAGCTGGCCGTGCACGTGCTGGAGGCCTGCCGCGCCGCCGGTCGCCTGGTGCCCGAGCAGATCGCCGTCGTCGGGTTCGACAACGACGAGATCACCTGCGAATACGCGCTCGTGCCGCTGTCGAGCGTGGACACGGACCTCGAGGAGATCGGCTATCGGGCCGCGGCGCTGCTCGACCGACTCATGGACGGCGAGCCGGCGCCGGACGAGCCGGTGCTCGTGCCGCCGCGAGGGCTGGTCGTGAGGCACAGCAGCGACCTGATCGCGATCGATCATCCCGAGGCCGCCCGGGCCCTGCGCTACCTGCTCGCCTACTGCGCCGAACCCGGCCTGACGATCGCCGACATCGTGGCGGCGACGGACACGTCCCGGCGGAACCTGGACCGGATATTCGTCAAGACGCTGGGACGCACCGTCGCCGAGGAGCTGACCCGCGTCCGCCTGGAGAGGGCCCGACGCCTGCTGGTCAGGACAAAGATGACCTTCGGCGACATCGCCGCCGCCTGCGGGCTGTCCGGGCGCGACCCCCTGCGGCAGATGCTTCGAAGGGCCGCCGGCCTTACCCCCGGCGAATACCGCAAGCGGCACGGCCGGGCCGACGCCGGTGGTCGCGAGCAGGAGTGACCATCCGCCCCTGACCCGGCCGCGCTGTCGGCCGGCCCGGCGACAGGCCAGTCTCACGCGAACCCCAACCCCGGCGACACTGAGGCGGGGCGGGACGGGGCGCGGCAACCGCGTTTCCTCGTCGGCTACGGTTTGACCGTCGGGCTGAGCAGGCGGTTGCGCAGCCAGTCCCTGTATTTCTCGAGCCCGTCGGGCTCCGTCCACTCCAGCGCGACGTCACGTTCACCGGCACGCCCGGCGGGGCGATCGAGCGCCGCGTGACGCTCCACGACGGCCGCGAGTGCGCCCACCGCTGCTCGCAAGAGGTCTTCGAGGCCGTCGCCGCGCATATCGAGGACAATCGCCGCGAGGCGGTGAAGATACAGTCCGTCGCCGACGCGATCGACGCGCCCATGACGCAGGTCAACGTCACCCTGCAGCTGCTCACCGAGCGCGGCATGCTCGAGACGCACTCCCGGCGAGGCTGCGTGGCGCCCAGCTACGCCGACGGGTTCTTCGAGCGCGCGATGATCGAGTTCTACGTGCTCGTCGAGGGCTGCCCGCCGGAGATTCGCGACGCGCAGTCCTGCAGCCACACCTTCCGCATGAGACGCCCCGGCCCGCGCCGGAGCGTCCAAAAGGCGTCACCGCGCCATCAACGAAGTCGACCACGAGGGATTCGCGAGATGGGCGGCTGTCCCGCATGCCGTCAACCTCGCCAGTATCCTGACGAAGTGCCCTTCGGCTCCTGGTCGCCAGGCGAAACCGACTGTCCACAAGTTGTGGGCGGTCTCCACTGCACGGCCCTGTGACTGCGAGGGGCTTGTCCGACACGCAGATGGCGCTTACAGTATGCGTGCCTCGTGCTTAAGGCAGAGGTCGGAGCTCAAGGATGAGCATGCCCCACAAAGGGGCAATGGCGCATGCCCGTGGATCGCACGCCGAGTGTCGACGTGCCAGGCAGTTTCATCGATTCCGGAGGTCTCCGCACTATGGCTGAATACCTGGTTACCGGCGGCGCCGGTTTCATTGGATGCAATCTGACCCGCTTCCTGCTGGACGGGCATCACGGCGTCCGCGTGTTGGACAACTTCTCCACGGGCAAGCGGGAGAATCTCGATGAGGTTCTCGATCGGATCGACCTCATCGAGGCCGACATTCGAGACCGCGACGCCGTGGCCGCGGCGGCCCGAGGCTGCGACGCCGTTTTTCACGAGGCCGCCCTGGGTTCGGTACCGCGATCGGTGGAAGACCCATGGACCAGCCATGACGTCAACGTCAACGGAACCGTAACCGTTCTGGAAGCTTGCCGCGCCGTAGGCGTGCGTCGTATCGTTTTCGCCGCCTCCTCCTCGGCCTACGGCGATCAGCCGGCCTCGCCAAAGCACGAAGAGATGGCCCCCCGGCCGAAAAGCCCCTACGCCGCCAGCAAGCTTGCATGCGAGGCTTATATGCGTGGCTATGCCGACAGCTACGGCATGGAAACGTTCTGCCTGCGGTACTTCAACGTCTTTGGCCCGCATCAGGACCCCGACTCGGCATACGCGGCCGTCATCCCGGCCTGGGTCAGCCGATTGCTGAAAGGCGAGAGGCCTGTTGTCTACGGCGACGGCGAGCAATCCCGCGACTTCTGCTACATTCAGAACGTCTGCGAGGCCAATTACCTGGCCGCCACTGCCCCGGCCGACGTTTGCGACGGGCGGGTGGTCAACATCGCCTGCAGCCGGGCCACGACGCTCAATCAGATCCTCACCCAGCTTCAGGAGTTGCTGGGCACAGACATTCAGGCAGAATACGCGGCTCCACGGCCCGGAGATGTGCGGCATTCCTTGGCCGATGTGACACGAGCCAAAGAATCCATCGGCTACGAACCGAGAATCTACTTTGAAGAAGGCCTGAAACGGTCGATTGACTGGTACCGTGAGAACCTCGGGTAATCGCAGACTGC
Source organism: uncultured Planctomycetaceae bacterium (assembly GCA_964483755.1). Lineage (GTDB taxonomy): Bacteria > Planctomycetota > Phycisphaerae > SM23-33 > SM23-33 > CAZADC01. The sequence continues at coordinate 4,515 of CAZADC010000302.1, forward strand.
CAAAGGAGAAACACCTGGCATGAGCACCGAACTGGTTGGGAATATTCGCAGAGGGGACGTCCTGATCGGCGTGGTCGGCCTCGGCTATGTCGGGCTGCCCCTGGTCCGTGAGTTCACCTCCTCCGGCGTCCGCGTACTCGGCTTCGACGTCGACGAAGCCAAGACCGAGGCGCTGCTGGCCGGGAAGAGCTACATCGAGCACATCCCTTCCGAGACCGTAAAGAGCATGGTCGACGGCGGGTTGTTCGACGCGACCACCGATTTCGACCGTCTCAAGGAGCCTGACTGCGTCCTGATTTGCGTGCCGACCCCGCTGAGCAAGACACGCGAGCCGGACATGACCTACGTCGAGTCCACCGCCCGCCAGATCGCCAGGCGGCTCCGCCAGGATCAACTGGTCGTGCTGGAGTCCACTACCTATCCCGGCACCACGCGCGAGGTCATGCTGCCCATCCTGGCGGAGTCCGGTCTGGAGGTGGGCAAGGACTTCTTTCTCGCCTTCAGTCCCGAGCGCG
>CAZADC010000303.1:0-5007 GCA_964483755.1 uncultured Planctomycetaceae bacterium
GTGCTCAGCTACAACCCCGGCTACCAGAGCATCGTCAAGGACCTCAAGCAATCCACGAAGCAGCGATTCGCGAGCGTCAACTTCACCCACCCGCCGGAGGACGTCGAGGCGAAGATCATCCGGACCGAGAGCGGGCTGGACGAAGACGACAGCCGAAGGCTCGCCGAGATGGGCGCGAAGATCCGCCAGCTCAAGGGCTTCGGGCTCGACGAGGGCGTCTCCAGCCGCCTGCTGGTCTACGTGGGACGACTCGTCGAGGGCGGGCTCGAGCCGATCCAGGCGACGCGTCACGCGATCAGCCAGACGCTGACCGACGAGCCGGAGGTGCTGGAGTCGATCCAGAACATCGCCCGCCTGTATTTCGGCGACCTGATGGAAGAGCCCTCCCGTGAGCCCGAGCAGCAACAGGCCTGACACCGGCGAAGCAGACGACGCCGGGACCCCGCAGCAGGGCCGCTACCACGGCTTCTCCCTGCGCAGCGTGACGTGGGGGTACAGGGAGATCTTCTCCGAGACGATCGAGGAGCTCTTCCGCGAGGGCATACTGGGGCCCCAGCGCCGGGAGGTCACCGGCAAGTTCTTCGAGCTGCTCAAGCGGTCCGACCAGAGCTGCTTCGATCACGTGCTGCGCCAGTTCCTCGGGGCGCTGAGCCCCGGCAACCGCTGGATCATGGACCTGCCGGGCGTATTCGCCGACCTCGTCGAGCTGGGGGCGGCGCTCGCTGAGGACCGACTCTACCACGGCATCCGGTTCTTCGAGACGCTCGCCGAAGGCGGCATGGGTGCATCACCGGCCGAGGTCCGCAACTGCCTGGGCTGGGTGCGGAGGCTCCGCGAGATCGACGGCGATCTGGCGATGGCGTTTCTCGCCGGGCACGGGCGCCTTTCGCAGCGACTGCGCCCGGTGGAGATGGAACGCTACATCGACGTCGCCCTGCAGATGCACAGCCGCAACAGGGACACGGCCCTGGCCTTCCTCCGCGGCGAGCTGAAGACCTCCGAGACCTACATTCTCGAGCTCACGAAGGAATCGCGTCTCTGCGACGTCAGTGAAGGCCTGCGGGCGATGATCCAGGCGCTGACCGGCGTCGACTGCGAGATCGCCGACCTGAGCGGACTGGACTCCGACGACCTGATCGAGCGCGGCACGTCCGCCCTGACCGTCGAGGGACACGTCTACCTGCCCGCCCGCGTGCGGAGCTTCGACACGGCGGCCGCCAACCGGGCCTGGTACGCGCTGTGCGGTGTCGTCGCGGCCGGGATGCTGCTGGAGGACTCCTTCGCACGCATCCACGGGCATCCGCGCTACCGCACCTGCGCCGCCCTGGCGGGCGACGACGCCCGGCGCATCAACCTGTTCATGGTAATGGAGTACGTGCGGATCGTCCGCGGCGTGCGGCGCCGCTGGCCGGGCGCGCGGCGGCTGACGGCGTGGGGGCTGGGGATGGACCTGGACGGCGCAGCCGGCGGGACGGCCGAACAATTGCTCGCCGACGCGCTGGACGAATCACTGGACGCGCCGGCGCTTCGCGAGCTCCGCCGCGCCGCCGATTCGTGCGTCAACTGCTTCGACACGGCGGCGCAGCTCGATTCGCCGTGGACGCGGGACGTGCTCAACGCCTATCCCGCGGTCGCCTCGCGCCCCCTGCGACCGATCGCGTGCCTGTCGGACTTTCTGTTCCCGGTGAGCTTCTCCGATCCGCCGGCCGACCAGCTCGTCGCGGACCTGAAGGACGCCGCCAAAAGCCGGCGCAGCGAGGACGGCGACGAGGACACCGGCGAGGTCGGCGACAACACCGAGCAGGACGGCGAGGCGACGGAAGGCGATGCCGACGCCGCAGCCGTGCCGGCCGCGTTCGTGTACGACGAGTGGGACTTCCAGCAGAACGACTACCGCCCGGACTGGTGCCACGTGCACCAGAAGACGGTCGAGCCCGCGCGGTCCGTCCGCCCCGAGCCGCACTGGATGGAACAGGCGCAGAAAGTGCGGACCGTCTTCGAGCGGCTCAGGCCCGACGTCGCCCGGCGCGAGAAGCGCCTCGCCGACGGCGACGACATCAACGTGGATCTCCTGCTCGCCCACCTGGTGGACCGCGCGCTCGAGCCAAGCCCGCCGGTGCGGTTCTACGAGCGGCCCGTCATCAACCACCGCGACCTGGCGGTGCTGATCCTCCTGGACGTGAGCGGATCGACGGGCGAGCAGGTCGAGGAGCGGTCCAGGGTGCTCGACGTCGAGAAGCAGGCGTCGGTGATCCTCGCCGAGGGGCTGGACGCGCTGAACGACCGCTTCGCCGTCTGCGGGTTCAGCTCGAACGGACGCGAGCAGTGCGAGTACCTGATGTTCAAGGAGTTCGAGGAGCCCTGGCCGGACGCCGTCGGGCGCGTGATGGCCGCCCGCCCGCGGAGCTCGACGCGGATCGGACCGGCCCTGCGCCACTCGGGGTATCTGCTCTCAAGCCGCCCGGAACGGCAGCGGCTGATCATCCTCGTCACCGACGGCAAGCCGATGGACCAGGGATACGACCCGAACACCCGCTACGCCCAGCACGACGTGCGGATGGCCTGCGAGGAGAACGCCCGCCGGGACGTGCACACCTTCGCCATCTCAACCGAAGAGAACTCGGTGGCGGACATGGAGATCATGTTCCCCGGCCGGCGGTTCGTGATCCTGCCCGGCATCCGCGAGCTGCCGCGAATCCTCCCGCAGTTGTACCTTCGCCTCACCCTCTGAACCCCGGCGCAGCCGTTCCGTGCGCAATGGACGGGGCTCGGACGCGCCCCCTCGAGCGGCGTCGCGGCCGCGCGTTGGGGTTTCACCGGGGCGGGGGCATTTCGTATAATCCGCCAGCCGTGAAAGAGGACAATGGACCACCCGACCGTAACCGTCGCCATTGCCGCCTATAACGCCGCGCCGTACCTGCGCGACGCCCTGGAGTCAGTGCGCCGCCAGACGTTTCAGGACCTGGAGGTCGTGATCGTCGACGACGGATCGACCGACGAGACCTGGGCGGTGATGCAGGAGTTGGCCGACGAGTGGGACAAGGTGCGCATCTTCCGGGCCGAGCACGGCGGCACGCCGGTCAATAAAAACCGGGCGATCGAGAGAGCCCGCGGCGAGTGGATCGCCATCCTCGACGCCGACGATCTCTGGGCGCCCGACAAGCTCGAGCGGTGCCTGGACTTCCTCCGCGAGCACCCCGACCTGAGCATCGTCTACACGCCCATGGACACCATCGCCATGGACGGCACGCCGATGAAGGGGCACTCCAAGACCTGTCACAGCGGGCGGATCACCGAGCAGCTCTTCCAGAGCATCTTCGTGCATGATCCGGCCGTCGTGTTCCACCGGCGCGTGGTGGACGAGTGCGGCGGGTTCGACGAGAGCATCCCCGTCGGCTCGGGTCACGAGTTCTGGCTGCGAGTGAGCACGAAGTTCGACTTCGGACTCATCGACGAGCCGCTCGCCACCCGCCGCTGGCACGAGACGTCCCTGACCCGCTCGAACCGGGCGGCGGGACGGCTGAGTCGCGCCGAGATGCTGGACCGCTTCTACCACGAGGAGGGCGGTGAGGAGTTGATCCCGTGCCGGAAGGCGATGCGCCGCCTCAGCAAGGTGTGGTACGGCGTCGGCAAGCTCCAGTTCCGGGCGGGCTGCCCCGTCGCCGCCCGCGACGCCCTGCGAAAGGCGCTGGGATACCGTTGGTGGAACGTCAAAGCGCTCGGGCTCTACCTGCTCACCTGGCCGGCGAGGCTGTTCCGCCGGGGGTGATCTCCCGAGGCCGGTTGCTCCTCGCGCAAATCAGACAGCGATCTGCACGCGCCATGCGCTGCACACGGACGTTTGGCGCCATGCTTTCGCCTGGACGCATGCTCCAATGTCAATCGATGTGGGACGGGCTTTGCAATGACCGTGGAGTCACGGGTTGTCGAGCATGACGCATCCGGGACCAAGCCGGCATCGGTCAGTTCGTGGAACACGCAGCCGGGAATGAACATGTTTCCCAAGGGAAACATGGCGCCACGCCCGTCATTGCGCGCCAAGCCGTTGTCCTTGGAGGAGCGTCAGGAGGTCCAGGCCGGTGTCGGGGTCGGGGCGTCGCTCGGCCTGGACGCCGGTGATCTCGGCGATGATGACCTCGAGCACGCAGAACACGGCCGCGCCGCCGCGGGGACAGCCGGCGATCGTCTCGTCACCGCGACCGATCGCGCCGTGAAGGTGCAGCTTGGGCCCGTCCGCATCGGCGAAGATCGTCCCGACGCCGGCGATCTCCCGCGCGTCGTCGAATTCCCGGAACTGCGGGCGGATCGGGCCGTCCGGGTCCTCCGGGCCGACGACCACCTTCGCCCGCCGGAGCCCGCCGACGACAAGCACCGCCGCACAGCGGATATCCTCTTGGGCGGCGATGCCCTCGATTCCGGCGTAGACGTCCTCGCCGTCGAAGCCCCGGGCGACGATCACCCGTCCGAATCCGCCGACCTGGTAATCCATGCGATGTTCCCTTCATCCGTCTCGCGTGCCGTGACATGCGGAGGCGCGGCGCCCTGGGAAGGACACCGCGCCCGTTCCGCGCGCCGGCGTCGCGGGACGAATCATGCCGCGTCGATCAGTATCGGTAGTGTTCCGGCTTGTACGGGCCTTCGACGGGGATGCCGACGTACTCGGCCTGGTCGGCGCTCATCCGCGTGAGCTTCGCGCCGAGCTTGCCGAGGTGGAGTCGCGCGACCTCCTCGTCGAGCTCCTTGCTGAGCGTGTAGACGCCCTTGGCCCGCGGCTCGGTCCACAGATCGATCTGGGCGAGCGTCTGGTTCGTGAAGCTGTTGCTCATCACGAAGCTCGGGTGGCCGGTCGCGCAGCCGAGGTTCACCAGCCGCCCCTCGGCGAGCATGTAGATGCTGTGCCCGTCGGGGAAGGTGTACATGTCGACCTGCGGCTTGATGTTGGTCTTCTCGATGCCCGGCCATTCGTTGAGCCTGTCGACCTGGATCTCGTTGTCGAAGTGGCCGATG
>CAZADC010000304.1:0-5006 GCA_964483755.1 uncultured Planctomycetaceae bacterium
GCTGGTCGTCCCTGTGGGGCAAGAGTTGGGCCACGGGCATCAACGAAAACGGCCAGATCGTGGGCACGACGAGTGTAGAGGTTTCGCAGGGCGTGTTCGAGTATCACCCGTTCTTCTGGTCGCCCTCCGGGGGGATGCAGGCGATCGGGACCATGGGCGCCACCGACGGCCGCGCCAACGCGGTCAACAACCTCGGCCAGGTCGTCGGCTACGTTGGCGACAAGGCCTTTCTGTGGGATAAGACCAGCGGGCAGGTGCAGGACCTGGGCCATCTCGTCAGCGACCCGGATTCCACGGTCGGAGACGTCTGGGCCTCCGCGAGCGACATCAACGACGCCGGTCAGGTCGTGGGGAATAGCTCCAAGTACACCGACGTCACCTACAGGAACCCGACCGGCGCTTTCGTCTGGGATGCGGCCAACGGCATGCAGGACCTCGCCTCGTACCTTCCCGCCCCGGCAGGCAAGACTGAAACCGGCAGCGCCGTCGCGATCAACAACGCCGGACAGATCACCGGGCAAGGCTGGGGGCTGGCCTCGAACGGCGCCGGGCCCCGCGGCTATCTGCTGACGCCCAGGCAGGGAGAGAGCGGCTACGACTACGTCAACCTCGGGTGGCTGGGCGACGGAAACACCACGCGAATCGCCACCTCGCCCTGTGGCATCAGCGACGCCGGGGAGGTGGTGGGCAAGAGCATCGACTACGAGACCGAGATCGAGAGCAAGGCCTTTGTGTGGGACCCGGTGACGGAGACGATGACCAATCTCGGGCGGACCTCCGACCTCGGCGAGTGGGAGATCGGCAAGGCCACCGACATCAACAACGCCGGCACCATCATCGGGAAGCTCGACAACTATGCCAACACCCCGGTGCGATTCGGCGACACGATGACCGGCGTGATCTGGGACCCGTCGGCGAACGAGTGGGTCCGCCTCAAGACGATCACGGATATGAACGGGTTCTTCGACATTCAGGACGCCGCCGCCATCAACGACCACGGGCAGATCGTCGGCCGGGGCGTCACGGGCGACCCGCTCAACTCGGATGACTATGACACGTACAAGGACCGCGCCGTCCTGCTCAGCCCCCTCCTTCCTGAGAGCGTGCTGTCCGGAGGCCAGGCGGGCGGCTACATCGATACCGATGGGTGGGCCAGGGGCAGCTATACCGCCGCCGGCATCCCCGGCTCGGCCCCGCTTCTGGACAAGAGCATCCGCCTGTACGAGCTGTCGTTCGCGGGCGACTTCGCTACGCTGCAACTTCCCTACAACGACGACGAGCTGGCCGCCGCAGGCCTGGACGAACTCGATCTCAGGCTCTACTGGCTCGACGAGACCTCCGGGGTCTGGATGCTCGCCGGGGACGCGGCCAACCTCGTCAAGAACCCCGACGCGGACTTCGTCCTCGGCGTGCCGACAGCCAACCTGGGTGACTGGGGCGTCGACACGGTCAACAACCTTGTCTGGGCGAACATCGACCACGCGTCGGTCTACTCCGCGGCCGCCGTGCCCGAGCCGACGACGCTGGCCCTGTTCGGACTGGGCGCGATGGCACTGATTCGCCGAAACCGCCTCTGAAAAGCCTTGCCAAACCTGGAAAAGTCCGCGAACCTCGGACGCGGTCGGCAGGACATTCTGTCGGCCGCGTTTTTCTCGCGCCTCCCCGGTTTGGCGCATGAAGAGAGGAAGCCCTTGAGCAGGAAGATCATTCTGGATACCGACATCGGCTACGGAACCGATGCCGACGACGTGCTGGCCCTGGCGTACCTGCTGATGAACCCGGACTGCGAACTGGTGGGAGTGACCACGGTCGGTCTGCATTCCGAATGGCGGGCGGCCTTGGCGGCAGCCGTGTGCGCATCCCTCGGCCGCGACGACGTGCCCGGCCGCCTTCACTATCCCGGCACGCTCTTCGCCGCCGAGGAGGTCTCCGCCGGCTCCTGCACGGCCAAGACGACCATCTATTGCGCGAACGTCGCCGCCGGGTTGATGCTCTCGGCTTTCACCCGCTGGCTCCGCGGCCTGCCGGTCGACCCGAACCATCGCCGTCAACAGCAGGACGGAGGAATTCCCATGCGGGGGAGCCTGGCGGCCAAAGGAGCGCTGAACAAGCCCTGTGTCGCCCATGCAGGATCAACTAGAGGACAATTCGCCGGCGAGCGCCGCATCCGCTACGGCTTGTTCCCTTCCACCGACGCCGTTGGTCGGGGCTGCTTCGGCGCAAAACACACCGCCAGCAATTCTCCGCGGCTGGACACGCCGAAGTGCTTATGCAGACGCTTGACGTGATCGTGAACGGTGTGCGGGCTGATGCCCAGCCGGCCGGCCACCTGCTTCTCGCTCAGCCCCTCCATCAGCAAGGCCAGCACCTCCCGTATGCGGGGCGAAAGACCGTTCGCGGCGGCGCCGTGAAGTGTCGCCAGTTTTCTACCGATAAGTGGCGCCAGCCCGGCGACGAACAGACGCAGAACCCGCTGCTCGCGAACCGTGTAGGCGGAATCGCCGAGGGCGCGGGTCAGGCGGACGAAGAACATCGCCAGACCGCTCTGCGGAGGCGGAATGGTCCGCGACACCACGCAGTCGTCGACATCGGCGGCACGGTAGAAGTCATTGAAGTGGTCTCCCCCGTACCAGGTGCGATCGTCGACGAGTTCGCGTCTGCGGCGGGTGGCGACCGGCTGGGCGATCCGGATCATCGCCAGAAAGGTCGGATCCGTCCGGCCCATCTCGCGATTCCAGTACTCCGCGAAAACCCCTCGCTGCCGATCGTCCTGCCATCCCCAGTCGAACGCGCCTTCGTCTCCGGGCTGGGGCAGTTCGCCGGCTCTCGCCAGCTCGCCGGTCACCATTCCACCGTTAACGCTCAGCGGCGACAGCAGCCGTTCCAGCCCTTCGCACATTCGCTGCCGCCAGGCGTTCAGGTCGCGCCCCACCTCGCAGCATTCGCCGATCAGCAGATAGATGTCGCGAACGTCGCGAAGCCGTACTCTTCCGGATCGACTCATCCGCCCGCTCCCGTGGACATGGCTTATGTTGTGCCTCTAACGCGCATTGGGCATTCTGTCAAGGCGCCATTCCCCTGTTCCGGGGGCTTGACGGATCATAAATCGGCGATAAACTCGGATGCATAAGGGATCCGATCCATCTCAAGCGAGGATCCGATGGATGTGCGCGCGCCGCACGTGTAATGAGCGGCACGTCGGGCTGGTGGGCGGTTCGGCCCGCATGATCGAGTTACGACGATGCGTCATTCGCCTGGCGAGCTGCGAAGTTCCCGTGCTCCTGCACGGGGAATCGGGGACGGGCAAGGAACTCGTCGCCGGTGAGATCCACCGTCTCAGCTCGCGCTCCGACGGCCCCTTCGTAGGGGTCAACTGCGCCGCCGTGCACGAATCGCTGCTGGAGAGCGAGCTGTTCGGACACAAGACCGGGGCGTTCACCGGCGCCTCCCACGACGCGTTGGGCTTCCTCCGCTCCGCCGACGGCGGGACCATCCTGCTGGACGAGGTGGGCGACATGAGCGTGCCTCTGCAGAGCAAGCTTCTGCGCGTTCTGGAGCAGCGCGAGGTGATTCCGGTGGGCGACACCCGGGGCGTACCGATCGACGTCCGCGTCATCGCGGCCACGCACCGGGACCTGGGGCAGGCGGTGGAGGAGGGAAGTTTCCGACTCGACCTGTACTATCGCCTCAACGTGGTGCGCCTCGATTTGCCGCCCATGCGGGAGCATCCCGAGGACATTCCCGAACTCGTGTCCATGATGCTGGCGCGAATTGCCGACGTTCTGGACGTTCCGCCGAAGACGGTTTCCCCCGCGGCCATGCAACGGCTCACGTGCTGCCGCTGGCCCGGGAACGTCCGCCAGCTGGGCAACGCCATTCAGCGCGCCTATGCCCTCGGCGACGGCGAAGCGATCGAGCCCGAGGATCTCGGCGAGGACGTGCTGTCCGAGCACGACGCTCCGTCAGAGCAGTTCCCGTCGCTCGAGGACGCAGTCGCCGGGCACGTGCGGCGCGCGCTTGCAGTGTCCGGCGGCATTCGCACCCGTGCGGCGGGCTTGCTCGGTATCGACCGCAAGAGCCTCTGGCGGATGATGCGCCGCTACGACATCGACGCATAGACCCCCGCCGCGCACACGGCCCCCTGCCGCCGCTGAGTCCCTCCCGCGGTCCACGTGGCAGAACGCCCCACGTCCGCGGCATTCCGCCCCATCGCCCGCGGCGCCCCTCTCCGCCGGCCCGAACCGTGCATCGAGGGCGGGCGCCCCGCGGCAGAACGCCCCATGGACCGTCCGTTCCCCGAAGCGGGCGCTGCGTAGTCAGCGAACCGTAAGCTCCTGCATGTCAAGAGCTTGATACGGTGAGACTCCACCGGATCATCGCTGGCACGGGCGCTGCTTAGGTGAGGCCAAAGCCCGGCCGGGATGTTCGGCTGGTCGGGCGACAAGGCCCTGCATCCGAAGCGATGCAAGGGCTCACCGAGACGACGGCCATGATAGACGTTCACGACCAACCCGTTCTGATCGCCGAACCCGTTCTCGCCGACGCCGTGCGTCTGGCGGAGCTGCTGCGGCGGGCGGGCTGCGACGTTCGAATCGCCACGAGCAGCAGGGCGGCGATCGAGCGTCTCCGGCGGCGCGCATTCACGCGGGCGATTGTAGCCGTCGAGCTGGTGCACAAGGGCGAACTGCTGCTCGCTCGCCTTCGACGTCTGCCCGCACTGGATCGCCTGGTCGGAACCGGTCCCGCCGGCTGCGTCGAGAGCGAGCGCAGGGCGCGGCAGGCGGGCGCCACGGCCTACGTCGTTCGACCGGCTTCGCCGACCCGTCTGGTTCCGACACTGTCGCTGCCTCCCCCGCTCCAATCCGACAGTTTGCATGCGGTGCAGGACACTTTACGGATCACTTCGAAGGGAAACGTTCCCGTCCGCTCAAGAGAGAACGGATGCATGGGAAAAGGAGAAGCTATGAAGTGAGCCACCCCCGGCTCGGGTAGTCTTTGGATTTGTC
>CAZADC010000305.1:0-4963 GCA_964483755.1 uncultured Planctomycetaceae bacterium
TGTTGTACTCGTCCAGCCGGCGGTCGAACGCGTAGGTCCGCGCCGCCGTCAGCCGAAGCCGCCGCTGCCCCGGATTGTACTGATACACGCATATTGTAGCATTCTCGTAGTCGACCAGATACAGCCCGTGGACGTCCTCGCCCAGACGCCCCGCCACCGCGAAGACGCCTTCGGACCGGCCGACCGATGCGGAGGTGTCCTGCGCCCGCGCGGCCGTGGTCGCCGCCCCGAGCTGCACCAGCAGACACGCCGCGATCACGCCGAGAAGGAGGATGATCACGATCGACGCCGGCGAAGCGGTTCGAGCGGGGTGTGGGTGAGGGTGAGATCGTTGGGCAGTCATTGTTCTTTCGCCGTCTCGGGGACGCGCCCGCCACAATGGGCCCCCGGCTGACGCTCCCGCGTCGGACCGGAACCCGTCCGGCCGCGATTATAGCGCCGCTCCACGCCGGTTCAAGGCAATTCTGGGCGGGATGCGGAGAAGCGCCGGTGTCGGACGGGCCGTCCAGCCGCGCAGTGGCCTCGACCGCCCGCGCGGCGTAGAATACGACATCGACCGACGGCCGCAATATCCCGGCGTGTCCGACGTTACACATCGTGAGACGATGGATTCCCAGCAGGTGCGAGACACCATCGCCAGGGCGCGGGCGGGCGACGCCCAGGCCTTCGAGGCGCTGTTCGACGCGTACGCCCCGCGGCTGTACGGGTATTTCTTGCGCGCGACGCGGCGGCACCACGACGCCGAGGACCTGCTCGGCGAGCTGACGCTCCGGATGGTCCGGAAGCTGGAAAGCTACGACGAGCGCGGGCGGTTTGAGCCCTGGCTGTTCCGGATGGCGGCAAACCTCGTGCGGGACCGCATCCGCCGGGCGAAGGCGAACCCGGTGGGCGCGAGCCTGTCCGCCGGTGGCGACGACGGCGACCCGCCGGTCAACCGCCTCGCCGACGACGCCCCGCACGTCTCGACCGGGCTGGTGCAGGCCGAAGACTCGCAGCGGCTGGGCGAGGCCATGGAGCAGTTGGACGAAGCCACGCGCCAGATGATCCTGATGAGGCACTTCGGTGAGCTGAGCTTCCGGGAGCTTGCCGAAACGTTTGAGTGCCCGTTGGGCACGGCGCTGGCGCGGGTGCACCGCGGGCTCAAGCGCCTGCGAGAACTCATGGGTGACGACGATGACGACGAATGAGATCGACTATGAGCGGATCGCCCGATGGCTGGACGGCCAGGAGGTCCGCCTGACCGACGCAGAACGCGCCACGGCCGAAGGCATTCGCCGCGACGAGGCGCGGATGGGCGCTGCCTTGGACGTCTCGCCCCCCGCGAGCGCGCTGGCGAGGGCGCGGCGGGCGCTGCCCAAGCGCCGGTCGAGCCGGACGATCCGGATCCTCCGCTGGGCCGCGCCCCTGACCGCCGTCGCGGCGGCGATCGTGCTGGCGGTCGTGTTCTCCCGCGGGCCGGTCGATCCCCGACCCGGCGCGCCGGGCGACGAAGCGGACGTGTCGGTCGAGGTGCTGGCGAGCGTGGCCGCCGATTCGGTGACGGGCGGCGAGCTGGGCGAGGAGCTGGATTCGCTCGAGGCCGAACTGGCGGCCATGGACGCATCCTGGGATGCCGACGTCGCCGAGCTCACGGAGTCGCTGAGCGGAATTCCCGACGAGGTGCAATGATGATTGCAGAACGACGAGGAGCTTGGGTGGCGGTCGCGGCCGCCATCGTCCTTTCCATGCTTCTGCCGGCACGGGCGCAGGACGCCCCACGGCGCGACCCCGGACCGCCGCACGCCGAGGGCGGAGTTGAGCGCGACGGCGATCGCGCGCGCGATCCCGGACCGCCGCATGTGGAAGGCGGGCGCGCCGACCGACAGCGGCATCGGCATGCGGACGCATGGCGAAACGGGGCGCCGGAGACGATGCCGGACGCCGAGCAGGTCAAGCCGATGCTGGAGGCGCTGAAGGAGGCGCATCCGCTGCTGTACCGCCGCCTCATCCACGCTCGCGAACGCAGCCCGGAACACTACCGACGGGGTCTGGCGATGGCGTGGCGGTGGTATCGCCGGTGGAGCGAGATGCCGGAGAATGTCCGCGACGAGTCGCTGCGGATCCAGCGGCTGACGGTGCGGATCGTGCGCCTGACGGTCGACTATCGACGCGCCGAGGACGACGACCGCCGGCGGGAGCTTCGGGAGGAAATCGAGAAGCTCGCCGGACAGCGGTTTGACGCGGAGCAGAAGCTCGCCGAGCTTCGCCTCGCCGAGATGGAGCGGAAGCTCGACGAGATGCGCGAGCGGCTGGAGCGGCGCGAAAACGAGCGCGACGAGGTAATCGAGCGGAACGTCGAGGCCTGGCTGTCCGGGCGCATGCGGGACTTCGCCCCCGGCGGCTGGGATGGCGGTCCGCCGGAGCGCCGGCGCGACCGGGACGCAGCGCCGGAGCGCGGCGACGAATGGCATCGCCGGGAGCATCCCGAACGTGAGCGCCCGCGCGACGACCCGCCGCCAGAGGAAGGCGCCCCGTCGCCAGAGGCCGGCCGGGGCGCGCCACCCCCCCGAACTCGAGACAGAGCCGCCTCTTCGTGACGAGCGCCGCTGAGCCCGATCGCGACACCACCGTCCGCCCTTGTCGCCCTTCCCGTCTGCAACTCGCTCTGCCGGCGCACCGCCCTTTCCTTTCGAGGACGATTCGTTAGGCTGTACCGCCTGTGACGAAGCGTCCGGACACTTGCGCCCACCGGCGATGTCCCGGCGAGACCAGAAGACACGCTCGAGCACGAAGCGGAGTGACGAATGATCAAGGCGGCCATTATCGGCGTGGGCGGATACGGGAACATGCTGCTGAAGGGACTGGAATCGGCGGCCGGGAAGGGGCTCGTCGAGCTCGCCGCAGCGGCCGACACGCGCCTGGCCGACATGCCGGACCGGACCGACGAGCTGAAGCGCCGCGGCGTGACGCTCTACGACGACGCGATCAACATGCTCGACGCCGAGCGCGGGCGATGCGAGGTGGTGTACATCGCCGCGGGCATTCCGGCGCACTGTCCGCTGGTGACCGCGGCCGCCGGGCGGGGGTTTCACATCCACCTGGAGAAGCCCCCGGCCGCGACGGTCGAGGAGGTGGACGAGATGATCGCCGCCGTCGACGCCGCCGGGGTGCTCTGCCTGGTGGGCTTCCAGTGGATGTACGACACGAGCGTCGCCTGGCTGAAGGATCAGATTCTCGCGGGGCGGATCGGGCGGGTGCAGGCGATCACCTGCATCTCCGGCTGGCCGCGACCGCGCAGCTACTACGAGCGCAACGGATGGGCCGGGCGCATGAAGGTCGGCGATCGGTGGGTGCTGGACGGGCCCGCGATGAACGCGATGGCCCACCAGATCAACCTGATGCTCCGTCTCGCCCCGCCGCAAGACGGCTACGCCGCGCCCGTCGCCGTCCGCGGGGAGATGTACGCCGCCGGACCCATCGAGTCGCACGACACGGCCGGCATTGAAATCCGCACCGACACCGGCGCGACGCTGCGATTCCTGGGCACGCACTGCTCGGAGAGCTACTTCGGACCGATCATGACGGTCCGCGGCGAGCGAGGCGAGGCGACGTGGGGGCAGCAGGACGGCGCCGCGCTGCGCCCTGACGACGGGTCGGCCGAGCAGTGCGACCCCGACCCGAAGAACGGACGGATCGCGATCGTCGAGCAGTTCGTCCGTGCCGCAGCCGCCGGGGACGCGTCGGGCGTGCGCTGCAGGCTCCGGGACGGACGGAACATGGTCTTGGCGCTGGACGGAGCGTACGAGTCCAGCCGTCGAGTCCACCGGATCGACGCGAGTTTCGCCCGGCGGGTCCGCGAGGGCACACCGGACGCCTGCACGATCATCGACGCCGTCGACGATCGAATACACGAGGCCGCCGAAAGCGGCACGCTCTTCAGCGACCTCCCGACGCCGCCGCCCTGGGCGGTCGCCACCGCGCCGTTCGAACTGGACGGCTACGAAAGGTTCCCGCAGCGCTTTACCCTCGACGGCTGAGCGTCCCCCTCTCCAACCGGGGGCGGGTGGGGCGTGATGGCGTCAAGCGAAGCCAGACAGGCCTGCGGCGGCGGCACGGCCTTGCAGGCTGGGCCGAACGGGCTGAAAGCCCCTTCCACCACAACCGTCTATTCCGAGACGGGCGCCGTTGCCGTTGAAGTGGCCGGGCCGGTGTCCGCCGGTTCCGTCGCGCTCGCGGTCGCGGGTGTGGTGTCTGCGGCGGGCGACGTCTCGGCGCCCGTCGTCGCAGCGGCCGCGGTGGCCGGAGCGGTGTCTGTGGCCGGCGGCGTCGCCGCCGGGGCGGCGCCGTCGGGCGCGCCGTCCGTCGGCGGTCCGGCCTCGTCGACCTGCCCGGTCCACGCACTCCAGACCGTGCTGCCGACGCTCCGGACGGCGTCGTAGTTGAACACGGCGAACGTCAACGCGGCGAGAAGGAGGAAGATCGCGAACGCCAGCACCTCGCTGTCGTTGACAAGCCGCTCACCCGGCGCCCAGTAGACGGTGACCAGCAGCATGTAGACGCCACCCTCGATGATCCAAAGCCAGGCCGGGAGCGGCCCGAACCAGGTGCCCGGATCGAGCACCGCCAGCCTCAGCTCGTCAGCCGCCAGTACCTGGTACACCAGCGAGACCAGCAGGAAGTACGCGCTGCTGAGCACACAGAAGAAGACCGCCGTCTCGATCAGGGCCAGGGGCACGGCGACGATCCGGTCGCGGGGATTGAGCAGCTTTACGATACTCATGGTTCGCTCCGATGTACGCAGGATTCCGGATCATTCTTGCCCAGACGTGCGAGAAACGCAAGCGCGTTCACACACCGCCTGGTGAGCGTGTGCCACATGATTTCGTGACACGAAATCATGTGGCACACAGAGCGGGAGAGAGTAGTGCTTAGCCCAAGTTCGCCAGTTATCGTCGTAAGTCCTTTGTTTGCGTTCCAAACGGGC
>CAZADC010000306.1:0-4955 GCA_964483755.1 uncultured Planctomycetaceae bacterium
GCCTGAGCCCCATCGCCCTCGCACTTCAGTAACCCCCACAACGCAACCGGCTCGGTGGAATGCAGGGGGAACGCAATGTCTTTTCGGCACATCAGGCGCGGTGTCCTTCCCCTTGGGCGGGCTCAGGGCAAGCAGGGCCGCCGCGCTCGAGATGGAAGAATGCGTTTGCCCCGCCTTGAACGTGCGGTCGCCGGGACGTAAGGTGCGGGCTTTGCTCCGGAGCAGACTGCAGCAACCTTCATCATGTGCACCCGGCAAGCCACAGCCATTGAGCCGCCCGCCCGGGTCTCGGACGACGCCTCTCGCGGGACCGACGCGGCCGCGAGCCCCGCCGCGCCGATCCCGCATGGCGTGCGCAATCACGTCCTGGGCGTGACGTCCGGTGGACTCGCCGGGCTCGCCAACGCCTTCCTCCAGCCCGAGCTGATCCTGGCCGGGCTCGTCTACGCGCTGACCCGCTCGCCGTACTCCGTCGCCATCGTGACGATCGTGTCGAAAGCGGCCGTGCTCGGCCCGCAGCTCTGGGCATCGAGCCTGATCGAGCACCGCCCACGGAAGATGCCCATGTTCGTGCTGGTCATCTGGATTCGCGCGGCCGGGTTCGTGGGCATGGTGCTGGCGATGTGGTGGTTGAGCGTCGAGGTGTCGGCGTGGTCGCTGACGGCGTTCTTCGCGGCGTATGCGGTGACGATGGTCTCCGCCGGCGCGGGGCACGTGACCTTCATGGAGATGGCCGGGCGGATGATCCATCCGCGGCGGATCGGGTCGTTCTTCGGCGCGCGGAACGTGCTGGGCAACCTCCTGGCCGTCGTGGCGGGTGCGGCGGTCATCCAGCCGGTGCTGCACGGCGTGCCGCTGCCGTGGAATTACCTGCTGCTGGCGGCGATCGGCGGCGCTCTGGCGATTACCGACATGACGGTCTTCACGCGGTGCATCGAGCAGGACGGACCTGCGGCGAAGCGGCGGACGACACTCGGCGAATCGATCCGGCGCGGCGTGGGGTGGATGCGGCGTGACCACAACTACCGGATGTACTTCTGGGTCCGCATGGCGTTCCGCCTGAACTACCTCGGGCTGGCGTTCTTCATTCCCTACGGCGAGGAGATGCTGGCGCGATCGGGTCCGGCCGGGCTGGCGGCGATCGGCGGCGTGATGGTCGCGGTGCTGACCTTCAGCCGGGTCGTCGGCAGCGCGATCTGGGGCAAGGTCGCCGACCGGCGGAGCTTCCGCACCTGCATCGTCGGCGCGGGCGTGCTGTTCGTGATCGCCCCGGCGATGGCGCTGGCGGCGCCGGCGCTGCCGGAGGTCTTCGGCGTGCGCATCCCGCTGACCGAGACGCTCCTCGACCTCCCGCTGGCGGTCTATCTCGCGGCGCTGATGTGCGTCGGGCTGGCGGTTCAGGCACAGATCATCGGCGGCAACCATTTCGTGGTCTCCACGGCGCCGCCGCGCAGGCGCCCGAGCTACATCGGATTCATGAACACCGTCACGTCGCCGCTGACGCTGCTGCCGCTGGCGGGGGCGTGGCTGGCCGACGCGGCCGGCATGCGGACGCTGTTCGCCGTCATCGTGCTCGGCGGGCTGACGACGTTTCTCTTCGGGGCGCGCATGCACCCGCCCGGCGGCGACGACGACAACGAAAGGATGGACGAGGAATGAGCGAGGAGAGCTTCCGGGCCGTCACGGCCTGCTGGTCCGCGGGCGGCAACACGAGGAAGGTCGCCGAGGCGATCCACCAGACGTTGACCGGGCTCGGCCTGGCCTGCGATCTGATGGACATCGCCGACGATCCGCCCCTGGACGTCGAGCGATACCACCTGCTGTTTGTCGGGGCGCCGGTGTACGCCTACCTGCCGCCCGAGCCGGTGATCAAGTGGCTCAAGGGCGTGCAGGGCGAGTATGACGTCCTCCCGGCCTCACCGGAGCGCCCCGGCCGCTACGCGGTTCCGTTCTGCACCTACGGGGGTCCGCACACGGGCGTTCGCGAAGCGGTGCCGATGCTCAAGTACGTCGGGCAGATCTTCGAGCACGTCGGCGTTCCGACGATCGACGAATGGGCGGTGGTGGGGGAGTTCCATTTGAAAGAGCGTCAGCCGATGAACACGGCGGGGCGGTTGGGCGACATCCGCGGACGCCCGAACGAAGCCGACCTGCGCGAGGTTTGCGGGAAGGTCATCGGGCTGCTGCGCCGCCTTCGCAATCGCCTGCCGCTGGGCGACGACCTCCCGATCTGAGCGGCGCCGGCGGTCACCCGGTCACGGGCTGAGACGGGCTCGTGCGAGCGCGCCGGAGCCGTCCTTGACACGTCCGGCCGGGCGGGGGACAACGGGTCGCCATGACCGCCGACCGACCGAACGTGATCTACATCCTCGGGGACGACCACCGCGCCGAGCAGCTCGGCTCGCGGGAACACCCGATCCTCCGCACGCCGAACCTCGACGCCCTCGCCCGCGACGGCATGATGTTCCGCAACGCCTTCTGCACCTCCCCGGCCTGCACGCCCAGCCGAACGTGCCACTATCTCGGCCAGTGGGAACGGCGCCACGGCGTGAACTTCAACTCCGCGTCGGCCGTCGCGCCGCAGGCGTGGGAGCGGAGCTTCCCCATGCTCCTCAAACGCGCCGGGTACTTCCTCGGCTGGGTCGGCAAGAACCACGTGCCGGCCGGCGCGGGCGGCTACGGCGGCGGGTACTTCGAGAACGACGTGTTCGACTATTGGTACGGCAACCACGGGCACAGCGGCTTCTATCCGAAGGAGCAGGCGATGCTCGGCGGGGCGCACATCTACCGCAACGCCCGCGCCGAAACGCAGGTGGAGGTCTTCGCCGAGGGGGCGATGAGCTTTGTCGACCCGCAGCGGCAGTTCATCGAGGGCTGCCCGCACCGGCTGCCGCGACGGCCCGACGATCGGCCGTTCTGCCTGTGCGTGACGTTCAACCTGCCGCACGCATACGCGGCCGGGAACATGCAGCTTCGCCCGGGCGACGACGAGATCTACAAGTCGCTCTATCGCGACCGGTTCGACGACGTGCCGCTGCCGGAGACGTACGTCCCGTTCAACGAGATTGACACCCGACGGCCCCGCATTCCGCGGGATGTCTACACCGGCGTGTACCTGCCGAGCTACGACTACGTCCGCGATCCGCGCTTCCTCCGCGAGAGACGGGTCCGCGAGTACCAGACGATCACCGGCATGGACCGTTTCGTCGGCGAGCTGCAGGCGAAGCTCGACGAGCTCGGCCTGGCCGAGAACACGATCATCGTCTTCTCGACCGATCACGGCATCCACCACGGCGAGCACGGGCTGGGCGGCAAGTGTTTCCTCTACGAGGAGGACGTGCGGATCCCGCTGATCGTGCACGACCCCCGCGGCCCGGCCGCGGCGCGGGGGACCGTCCGCGACGAGATGGTCGCCGTGCCCGATCTCGCCCCGACGATCCTGGACCTGTGCGGGCTCGACGCGCCGGAGACCATGCAGGGGCGCAGCATGGCGCCGCTGCTGGGCGGCCGGACCGTCGACGACTGGCGGACCGAGTTGTTCACCGAGCAGCTCATGGACATCCAGAACTACCCGCGGAGCGAGTCGATCCGCACGGACGAGTGGAAGTACATCCGCTACTTCCGCCGGACGGAGGACCCCGCGCAGGCCGGACGGCCGTTTCGCGGTACGCTGGACGATTACGTCGAGTGCCTCACCTCACCGCTCCGCGGCGAGCAGCCGGTCTACGAGGAGCTGTTCCGCCTCGCCGACGACCCGGGCGAGACGACAAATCTTGCCGACAATACGTCCGTCCGGTCGGTCCTGGACCGCCTGCGGGAGCGTCTCGACGTGCTGGCGCGCGAGGCGAAAGGCGACGACGCCCCGCCCGATACCGTGCCGACGGGCGGCAAAGCGTAAGACCGTCCGCTGCGAGCTGCCGGGCGCCCCCGGCCTCTCACGACCGCCCGAGCAGGGCGAGGCGGAGGTGGTTGAGGGCCGTCAGGGCGGAGCGGAGGCGGACGGTTCGCCGGTCGCCGGGCAGGACGTGGCGATGGACGCTCACGCCCCGCGGACCGGCCAGGCCGATGCAGACCAGCCCGACCGGCTTGTCCTCCGTCCCGCCGGTCGGGCCGGCGATGCCCGTGATCCCCAGCGCCCAGTCGGCGCCGAATCGCTCCCGGCAGCCGCTCGCCATCACCTCGGCAACCGGTTCGCTGACGGCCCCATGTGCCTCGATGACCTCGGCCGGGACGCCGAGCGCGCCGGTCTTCACGTCGTTGCGGTAGGCGATGACGCCGCCGAGGAAGTAGTCGCTCGCCCCGGGCGTCTCGGTCAGCAGCTCGCCGATCAGCCCGCCGGTGCAGCTCTCGGCCACGGCGACGCTCTGCCCGCGACGGCGCAGCAGGTCGCCCACCACGCCCGCCACGGTCGCGCCGTCCCCTTCGCCCAGCGCCAGGTCGCCGAGACGCTCGCGCAGGCCGGCGACGGTTTCGTCGGCGAGACGGTCGGCCTCGGCGGCGCTGTCGGCGCGGGCGGTGACGCGGATCGACACCATCCCGGCGGCCACGGTGGTGCCGACGGTGGGGTTCGCGTCGCGGTGCGTCAGGTCGGCGATCATCGCGGCCGTGTCCGACTCGCCCTTCCCGAACGTGTGCAGCGTGCGGAACCGGATCGCCCGCTCGCCGCAGGGCAGCTCCGGCGCGATCGCCCGTTCCCACAGCGCCCGCATCTCGTGCGGCACGCCGGGGACGACGAACACCTGCGCGCCGTCGAGCGTGGCGGCGATGCCCGGGGCGGTGCCCGCGTCGTTGTCCAGCGCGCGGGCGCCGACGGGGATCATCGCCTGGCGGCGGTTGGAGGGTTTCATCTCCCGGCCTCGCTTGCGGAAGAACCCCGCGATCCGCTCGGCGCTTCGCTCGTCGAGTTCGAGAGCGGCGCCGAGCGCATCGGCGAGTCCCTCCCGCGTGACGTCGTC
>CAZADC010000307.1:0-4952 GCA_964483755.1 uncultured Planctomycetaceae bacterium
GGCGTCGGCGAGTCGCCGGATGTCCGCCAGCGCCGCCTCCGCTTCGTCGACGGAGGCCGACCGCTCGACCAGCAGGAGATTCGCCCTGCCCGGCGCCTCGCCCGCCTCGGCAAGATCGCGGCGGCGAACGAAGGCGTTGGCGGGCGGGAGCTGATCGGCCTGGAGATCAAGGTCGCCGAACTGATCGGGATCGACGATGCCCGCGACCGTCAGCCGCAGCGACAGCAGGTTCTCGCCCGCGCCGGACAGCGGCGCCTCGGCCGGGAGAAGTCGAGGCCGTCGAACGCGAAGCACCACGTCGTCGCCCGCGCGGGCGTTCAGTACGGCCGCCAGACGGCGATTGAGCAGGACGTCGCCGGGCTTCGGCGCCCCCGCGGCGTCCTCGTCCGGCGCGAGAGCGAAGTAGCGATCGTCCACGCCGAGCACCCGTACGTCATTCGCGCGGGCGTCGCGATCCGGCAGCGTCGCCGTTGCCGGCAACTGAAGCACCGCCGCAGCCGGCGCGCCCAGCTCCTTGCTCAGCCGGTCGGCAAGGTCAGCGCGAAAGAATCGGTCCTGCGCGACGAGCACCGGTCCGGCGCGCCCGATGCGGAGCTCGGCCTGGTCGAGCAGGCTGCCGCGGACCGAATCGCCCACGAGCAGCGCCCCGGTCAGCACGGCCGTCGCAACGGCGACGCCGAGCAGGACGCCGGCGTTTGTCCTCCGGTGGTGCCAGAGGCCCCTTCGGACCAGACGGAACCAGGTCACGCGTTCGCCCCCGCTTGCTCAAGCCGCCCGTCCTGAAGCGAACACACGCGCGACATCCGTCCGCCGAGATACTCCGCGTGGGTGACGACGATCAGCGTGACGCCCCGCTCGCGGTTCAGCTCGACCAGCAGGTCGGCGAGCTGCCCGGAGGAGGCGCGGTCGAGCGAGCCGGTCGGCTCGTCGGCGAGGATCAGCGCCGGGTCGTTGATCAGGGCCCGCACCACGGCCACCCGCTGCCGCTCGCCGCCGGAGAGCTGCCCCGGACGATGCCCGGCCCGACCGGTCAGTCCGACGCGATCCAGCAGCTCGCGGGCCCGCGCTGCGGCGGCGTCGGGATCGACGTCGGCGGGGATCGTCGGCACCAACACGTTCTCCAGCACGGTGCACTGGGGAAGGAGGTGGTGAAGCTGGAAAACGAAACCGATCCGCCGGTTGCGGACGTCGTCCAGCTCGCGCTCGTCCAGCTCGGTCAGGTCGCGCCCCTCGAGACGGGCGGTGCCGCGCGTCGGCAGATCGAGCGCCCCGATCACGTTCAGCAGCGTGCTCTTGCCGCACCCGCTCGGGCCCAGCACGGCCAGCGACTCGCCTCGTCTGACCCGAAGGTTCACGCCGCGCAGCACGTCGACCGCGCCGCCCGGCGCGCCATAGCTCTTGTCGACGCCCGTCAGCTCGACGATTGTCCCGTCGCGATCATTCACCGCCGGCCTCCTTGCCCGCCCGCGCCGCGGAGCGCATCACGTCGATCATCTCCCGGGCTGCGCGGGCGATCGTGAATCGTTCGGCTACGGCGCGCCGCCCGCGGTCGCCCAGCTCCGCCCGCCGCTGCGGGTCGCCCAGCACGGACGCGAGGGCGCCCGCCAGCGCGCCGGCGTCGCCGGGCTCGAACAGCACGCCCCCGCCCGTCTCCCGGATCAGCTCGGGAAACGCGCCGTTATTCGGCTGGACCACCGGCACGCCGCACGCCAGCGCCTCCAGCACGTAGCGTCCGCCCGCCTCGCCGCGCCGCTCCGGCACGCTCAGCACCGTCAGCGGGCGCAGGAACTCCACCCGCCGGTGCAGCGGCGGGTTGTCCAGGAACCCGACCACGCCGTCGAGCCCGAGCTGGGATACACGGCGGCGAACCGTACTGAGAAACGGCTCGTCGGTGGCAGTGGCTCCCCCGGCCGCCGCAAGCCGTACCGTCTCGAAACGCGGGTCGGCGCGAAGGATCGCCAGCGCCTCGACGAGAAGGTCCAGCCCCTTGTCGGCGTGCATGCGCGACAGGTAGCCGACGATCGGAGCGGACGCGCCGGTCGTGCCGTCGTCGTCCGGCGGACGCAGCGCGTCGGTGTCCACACCGTTGTGGACTACGTGAACCCGCGCGGGGTCCAGCCGCAGGCGTTCGGTCATGACGTCGGCGTAATATCGGCTGGCGGCGACGAACGCATCCACGTCGCCCGCCCGCTCGCGGAGCACATCCCACGCCGCATCGCGGTCAACCGGCGGGAGGGCGTCGAGGAACTCGTCCTCGTCCTGCAGCATGCACACCACGGCCGATCCGAGCCGCCGGCGGAGCTTCCGGGCGAGTCCCGCCAGCAGCGCGTTCGACAGGCACACCACCTCCGGCGGCGTCTCGCCGGCGAGGTGCTCGACCAGCCGGTCCAGCTCCTTGACCTGGCGCCCGTCTTCGCCGCGGAGCATGCTCAGCGTCGTGTCGCCCAGCTCCGAGGCGTCCGTGCTCCCGGCGAGTCGCCCGGCCAGCCGCAACAGCCAGGGCGCGTCGAAAAAGCGGTCGATCCACCGCGGGGTCCGCCGGAACAGGCGCGACTTCTGCTGGAGGTAGACGTTGACCGCCCCGAAGAACACGTCCGACGACTCGTCGCGCTCCGGCGGCAGGCCGTCCGTGTTCGGCGCCAGGTACAGCGGGACCATCATCGCGTCGTGCCCCGCCGCCCGCATGGCCCGAACCAGCCCGTAATCGCGCAGGCAGTTCTCGCAGTAGAACGCATCGCCGCTGCCGGGCGTGACCTGGATGATCTTCACGGTCGCTCCTCCGGCGCCGGTCCGAACGCGAACACCGACCCGCCGTCGCAGGTGACGATCACCGCGCCGCCCGCGACGGCCGGCGTGGTCACGATGCCTTCGCCCGTCTCGTAGGACCACAACTCCGCGCCGTCGTCCAGGTCGAGCACGTACAGCCGACCGGCCGAGCTGCCGACGATCACCTTCCCGTCGCAGATCACCGCGCCGCCGTCGACCTTGCCTCCGGCGCCGAACGTCCATATCTCGTCGCCGTCGTCGGCGTCAAGGCAGTAGACCGTCCCGTCGCGACAACCGATCACGACCCGTCCCCCCGCCACGGCGGGCGGGGCGAAGACGGGCTCCGGCGTCGCGAACTCCCAGAGAATCTCGCCGCCTTCCAGGTCGGCCGCGAGAACCTTGCTGCCGTAGCTGCCCGTGAACGCGACGCCTTCGACCACGGCGGGCGAACCGGCGAGGTAGGACTTCTCGCCCGTGGGAATCGCGGTTCCCGACCCGTCTGCGATCGACACGGCGTGGACGTTGAAGTCGCAGCCGACGACGACCGCCCTGCCGCCCGCGACGGCCGGCGCCCCGTTGATGTAATTCTCCGTCGCGTACGTCCAGACCCGCTCGCCGTCGTCGGCGCGGACGCAGTGCAGCCGGCTGTCGTAGCTGCCGACGAGCACGACCGTCTCGCCGTCGCCGGTCGTGGCGATGTTCGCGCCGCCCTCGATCTGGGCCTCGGTCTCGTAGACCCACCGCCGCTCGCCATCGACGCCGACGGCGTGCAGCGACCAGTCCGACGAGCCGACGTAGACGACGCCGTCGCGCACCAGCGGCGGCGCGCCGACCGGCCCATCCGTCTCGCAGGTCCACTGCTGCTCGCCGTCCGCGGCCCGCAGCGCGTAGAGCTTCCCCTCGTCGCAGCCGAAGTAGATCTGCCCGTCGGCGACCACGGGCGACGAGGAGATCGGCGAGCCTGCGCTCCGCCGCCAGTAGAGCGTCAGCGGGACATCGAGCGAGCCGTCCGCCCGTCCGGTCAGGGCGCGGTCGCCGCGGAAGATCGGCCAGTCGGCCTCGATGTTCAGCGGGCCCGGTGACCGGCGCGATGGGCGCGATGGCCCGCCGTCCTCTCCGCACCCGGCCGCAGCGCAGGCCGCGACAAGCACTGCCGTCGCCCATCGGATTGTGACGGCTCGGTCCATCACGGGTCTCCGACACAGTATAACCCGCGTCAGGCCGACTCCAATGCCCCGCAGCGCACCGCCCGACCGAGCGCAGCCACGGTGAAGACCACCGGGTAGAGCCGCTCGTGATACCACAGCCGGGCGAAATAGAGCCCGATCGGGGCGGCGGGGAAGTTCGTCCCGCCCTGCGTATGCTCCACCAGCCACCCGACGCCGCGGCGGATTGCCGCGTGAAGCTGCGCCCGATCCGTCAGCCCACACGTCACATCGCGACGTTCCGCCACGGCCGCGAGGGCGTGCACGGCGACGGCCGTCTCTTCGATGCTCGCAGCAACGCCCCGGTCGCCTCCCCACCCGCCGTCGGCGCCCTGTGCCGCCAGGAGCCATCTCGCGCCGCGATCGATCATCCCGGCGGCAGGCCCGCCCGGCGCCGCCCCATCCGACAGGTCGAGCGCGGCGGCCTTCCCAGACCGCCGCGTCCCGGACCCGCCGAAGGAAGACCGCGCGCCGGGGCGGACGACCGGTCCGGCATCGACAAGCGCAGAGACCACCCGCCCCGTGCCGTACGTCGGGTTCTGCTCGTCGGCCGCGTGCTGGTTGCCGAACCACAGGGGAACCCACGCCCCGTCGCCGCGCTGCGCGTCCGCAAGGAACCGCACGGCCCGGCGCATCGCGGCGCCGACGCGACGGCTGAGCTCGGCCGGCAGGTCTTCCCGCCACGCCGACCACGCCTCCAGCGCGTGGGCGGTCAGGTCCGCGCAGCTCCGGTCGAACGGCAGGGCGTTCCAGCCGCGGCAGAAGGTCGGAATGCCGCCGTCGCGGTTCTGGAGCCCGACCAGCCAGTCCGCCCCTTCCCCCGCGTCCGCGGCGGCGCCCGGATCGTCCGGCGCCGTTCGGCGCAGCGCCATCATCCCGGCCGCCGTGTCGTCCGCGTCGGGCACGCCGCCGGGCAGATCGGTCCACGCCCAGCCGCCGGCATCCGCGCCCGTGTACGGATGCCGCCGGCGATGCCTGCAG
>CAZADC010000308.1:0-4896 GCA_964483755.1 uncultured Planctomycetaceae bacterium
GTAGGCCTCGGCGCCGCCGGCTCCGTCCGCTCGCCCGCAGAGCACCGGCGTGGTCGTCGAGCCGACGCCCAGGCGTTCGCAGCCCATCGCGATGAACATCTCGGCGCGCTCCATGTCGCGGATGCCGCCCGACGCCTTGACGGCGATCCGCCCCCCGGCCGCGTCGAGCATCGTCCGCACCGCCTGCTCGCTCGCCCCTCCCTCGCCGAAGCCGGTGGACGTCTTGACGAAATCCGCCCCGGCGTCGGCGACCACGCGCGTGGCGCGGGCGATCCCGTCCGTCTCCAGCGACCCCGTCTCCAGGATCACCTTCACCAGCACGCCGGCGGCGCGGGCGATCTCCGTCACGCCGCGGATGTCGTCGGCGACGGCCTCCCACGCGCCGGAGCGGATCAGCCCGTAGTTCGCCACCATGTCGATCTCCCGCGCGCCGAGTTCGACGTACCGCCGAGCCTCGTCGGCCTTGCTCGCACTGAGCGCACAGCCGTGGGGGAACGCCAGCGTCACCCCGGGATCGGTGTCGGCGCCGGCGCAGAGGGCGACGGCCAGATCGAGATCGCACGGGCGGACGCAGACGGTCCGGACGTTGCACTCCAGCCCGACGCGGATCTCGCGCTCCGCCTCGCCTCGCGAGTAGTGCGGCTTGAGCACGGCGTGATCCAGGCGCCGCTCGATCGGACGTTCGCTCACGGTCTGTCTCCTTTCTTCGGCCGGCCCCCGCCTTCGCGCCTGCAGGATAGGCGCCCCCCGCCTTGGCGGGAAGTCCCAGGCACGGCGAGCAGTTTCACGACGCGATCAGACGGCTGCTCAGCGGGACCAGCGCCGCGTTGAAGGCCATGTGGGAGAGGATGCTTGCCTCGGCGCCGTATCGCCCCGCCAGCCAGCCCAGCGCGAGCCCGTAGGGGAAGATCTGCGCCAGCTTGACCCAGTCGGGATCGAGCGATCCGACGTGGGCGATCGTCCAGAAGGCGCTGACAAGCAGGATGCTGATCCAGTAGCGATCGCGCTCCAGGCGGAAGTGCCGGGCGAGGAAGCTCTGCAGACCGAGGCGGAACGTCGCTTCCTCGGCGACGGCGAAGCTCAGTCCGATCAGCATCGCCCCGGCCGAGAAGTCCATCGCGCCGGGGTGCATTTCGACCATCCGGCGGAGCGGCTCGGCGACGTGCGGGCGGGTCAGGGCGAACAGCAGCACCGACCACGCGACCCCCGCTCCCGTGACGACGGCCGTGGCGACGACGGCGTTGCCCACGTCGATCCGTCCGCGGTAGTAGCGGGCGCCGAACAGCCGGCGGAGCATCGGCAGGTCCGGGCGGCGCAGGAGCATGCAGGAGTACATGCCGACGACGCAGAACAGAGCGATGCGCAGCCCGGCGATCGCGCACCAGAGCCCGGCCAGCAGGCCGACCGGAAGCTGCCGCAAGGCCGGGAGGGCGACGATCGCCGCCAGGTCGATCGCGAACGTCACCGCCCCAACGACGAACCCGTACTTCCAGAACCGCCGGGTGGCGCGGAAGTGCAGCGCCCAGTCCACAATGAACAGCACGACCAGCGCCACCATCGCCAGCGCGTAGAGCAGGCCGACGAGCATGACGACGATGCGCGCTGTGTCGAGATCAGGCAAGCGGGACTCCTCTGCGCTGTCTCGCGGGTTGACGGCGTCCCTCCCCTGTCACGCGGCAGTCAGTCATCCCGTCTGTCCTCCCCGTCCGCGCCGGAAGCGTGCGATGCTCTGTCCGTAAGACGGAATACGGGCAGAACCAGAGGCGGCAATTGCATGCGTGCGACCGCGTTCTGCACGAATTCCCGCCAATACGGCCAAGCATTGTAGACGCCGTTCGTCTCCGCAAAGGCGCGGAGGTGGCGCTCCGAGAAGCGCTCAGCATCCTCGCAGTCATACTCCAGTCGAATGTCCGCAGACACCGTTACGCCCGGTCGCTCCTGGTCTTCCGCGACCGCCTCCAGCCGGCACCGGACCTCGACCCGGATGCCCCCGTCTCGTCGGGCTCCCTCCGCCTCTACCTCCTGGTGAAGGTACATGGCGTCCCGACACACTTCCGGATGGTGCTCTGCGGCGAACCGAAGGAACATCACGTCCCGGATTTCCACGCCCTCAGCGACCTCGACGGCCAGCTCAAGCGACGCACGGGGGTCCGCAGCATCTTGCTCAGGTTCCGGCTGCGCCATTTCCTAACTCGCTATTCGAAACGGGGTGATGGTCGGCTCATCCCTGTTGCCGGCGCCCTTCACAGGCGAAGTCGACATATGCCAGTACGGACGGCGATGGAAGCGCGCCTCCGGTCCTTCCGCCATGTCGTAGCTGGTCACATAGAGCGATCTGCCCAGGTGAAAGAGCAGGTCGGTTACCGTCTTCAGGGTCATATTGCGTTGTCCGTCCAGCAGTTGTGTCAAATTCGACTTCGACGTGCCCAATCGCTTTGCGAACTCCGCTCTGCTCACGCCCTGTTGTTCCATCAGGGCGCAGATCATCTCCGTCACGTCCAGAATCACGCGTTCGCGCTCCAGCGCTACGCGCTCCTCCGGCGCCTCGCTCAACTGCTCAATGAGATTCTTCGCCATGTCACATGCTCCGATGGGGTCGTGCTCAACGGGCCGGGCGCTTGATCCGGGCCATGTCCTTGGACATGATGCGCTGAGCTTTCTCGATTTCACGTCTCGGACACTTCTGTCGCTTCTTCCGGAACCCGTGGGTCAGCACATAGGCCCGGCCGTCTTGAAAGCAAAGCATCCGATGGTCTCCGCGTTTGAACTCCCATATGCCGCCCTCCAGCTTCCTGAACTGCGTCTTGTTCCTGATGACGCCGTGCTCAGCAATTCGCTCAAACAAGACCAGGAACCGACGCAATTCGCTGCAATCGGCATCACGCAGATCCTGCAGGTAGTCTCGCGCGGGACACCTCGATCCGGTAACCGCGCAGACCACGGAACGCATGCGCCCGTCGTGAACAACCAGTCTGCCATTATCATCGGTGTCAAGGCGCATGGGGCGTTAACATAAAAGTTAACTCTGTTGGATTATACCTCACCTGCGGCGGGAGTCTACAGAAAATCCAATGCATTTCCAGCGGATATGTCAATATGTCTTCCGCTTCGTCGACAGCCGGGGGCGCATGCGGTTGACGAAGAAGTACCGCAGGGCGTCGATCAGGTGGTCCGGGCCGTCCTTGACCGGGCGGTCGTCGGAGCCGCGGGCGGTCTCGGGCGCGGGGTAATGGTAGCTGTTGAACGCCTCGACGAGGCGCTTGCAGGTCGGCGCGATCCGCAGGCGCGTGCGCCCGTCGGCGGGGGCGAGGGCAGCCCGGACGAGCTCGATCCCCTCGTTGATCGTGCTTCCCCGCCAGGTGCAGGGAATCCCGGCCGCGGCGAGAATCTCCGTGCACGCCGCCCCGCTCGAGGCTTCCCGCTGCCGCCCGGCCGGGTCCACGTACGTCATCTCCACGCGGGGCTCTTCCCCCCCGGTCAGCTCGCGCCCGCGGCGCAGAATCTCGGCTGCGTGGTGCGTCATCGGGCGGCGGGAGCAGACGTACTCGCCGATCACGTGCACCGATCCGCCCGGGGCGGTCTGCACCCACAGGCACACCAGCGGGCTCGTGTATCCGAAGTCGATCGCCCGGTAGGTCGGGAAGTCCGCGCAGTACGCGACGGGCGCCACGTGGCGCGCCGGATCGAACTCCCCGAACACCAGCCAGTCCCGCTTCGCGCCGCGGCAGAGCATCTCCGTCTCCCAGCTCGCCCGGCTGCTGCGGGCCCGAATGGCGATCGCGTCGTCGATCGGCAGGAACCCTGACGCCTTGCGGGCGACGCCCCTGCAGTCGTCGGCCAGCGGGCAGCAGTCGCACTTACGCGACGGCGGGCAGCGCTCGATGACCTCCCACAGGCACCAGTTGATCAGGCGGTACCCGGGCGCGGCGCTTTTCACGCGCGTCTCGCCGCCGTCGGCGATCGCGCGATCGACCAGCGTCTGCATGATTCCCCCGGCGCGGTGGAGCGTCGAGAGCACCTCGATGCTCCCGCGCGCATCGCGGCGGCTTCGCGTCGAGAACTGCACCGCCCGCCAGACCTCCTCGTCGAACAGCTCGACCTCGTCGCAACGGATCTTCTGGACGTGCTGGCCTCGCACGGCCTGCTGGGACTGGGCGAGCATGCAGATCTCCGACCCGCCGACCAGCCGGACGCGCTGCTTTGTCATCCGCCCGTCGATCAGCTCGCTGCGGGCCCGCAGGAACATGCGGATGTATTCCGCGAGGCGGTCGGACTGGTCGAAGCTCCCGCCGAGCACGAGAATCCGTGCCGGCGCGCGGTAGACCGCGTCGAGGACGCGTCGCCACGGCCGCGAGCAGCGTCTTGCCGCCGCCGCGATTCGCCCACACGAGCAGGTCCGACTGGCGGAAGAAACTCGCGGCCAGGTAGTCCAGCGGCGAGCAGTGATGCGTGCAGATCGCCCGCGGCGGCACGAGGATTCCGAACGCCCCTTCGGCAAGGCGGCGCAACTGGGCGCGAGTTTTCGGCGGGCGCTTCGGATCGAGGGCGGTCGGCGCTTCGGGTCCGCCCGGCGCGGCGCTGCGGCGCTTCGATGGCCGGGTCGACCTGCGCTTCGGCGGCGCGGACGACGTGCGTTCGGACGAGGTGGACTTGCGGCGAGCGGGCATGGGTTCTCCTTGACGGGAAACGGGGCAACGGCGGAATCAGCGAGAGATCGGCGGACAGCGGTGGGCGAGGTAATAGGCGTATCGGCGGCGCCCCTCGAAGCAGCCGTAGGGGTACATCCCGGCCTTCTCGAAAAACGGGTGCATCCGCCCCATGACGGCGAGCGCCTCGACCAGGGGCGTCTCGGCGGTGACCAGGGCGTGGCGCGCCAGGCGGATCGCCAGGCCGCAC
>CAZADC010000309.1:0-4870 GCA_964483755.1 uncultured Planctomycetaceae bacterium
CACGTCGGCGAACTCCGCTGTGTCGGGCAGACTGTCGACGCCGTAGGATTCGGTGTGTCCGGCGAAGTGGACCTGGCAGTCGGCAAGGTCGAGATCGCTCTCTTCGGTGACGATCAGCCCGTTGAGCACGGCGCCGCCTTCGAAGCGCACGACGTTCGGCGCCTCGACGAAGACCACGCCGTTGATCGTGATCTTGCTGTTGAACGTGGGATTCGTTCCGGCGGCGATGCGGATATTGCTGAACGTGTCCTTGCTTTCGAGCGGGGTCGAGGAATCGACGGTGTTGAGGGCGAGGGCCTCGAGGGGGGCGAGGTCGAGCTCCGGAAAGTCCGGCGTGTCCACGCCGAAGCGGATGTCGTCGGCGTAGTGATCCGGGTTGGTGGACCCGGCGATGCTCGGCGAGCCGGTGATGACGATGTCGGCCGTGTCCGAAGACGTCGCCAAGCCGCCGCTGATGGTGACGTTGCCGTCGACCGTGATGGCGTCGGCGGCCGAATCCGTCGCCGACAGGACGTTCGCTTCCTGGGGGTAGTTGATGCCGACGATGTTCGCCGAGCCGGAGACGTTCACCTGCCCGCGGGAGGCGAGGCCGTAGTCGAAGACCATGGGCTGGCGGGGGACCAGATCGAGCTCCATGGAGACCCGGCGCGTGACCCCGCCGGCTGAGCCGATGACCTCCATGACCGCGCGGGTATCGGTGAGCGGGCTGATGTAGACGCAGAACGCGCCGTCGCCGAAGCTGATCTCGGGCACGTAGACGTCGGTGCCGACTACCGAGACGAACTGGCCGTTCATGTTGCCCGTTCCGCCCATGCGCTGGTTGAGCTGCTGATGCAGCTTGTCGGCGAAGTTGTCCATCGTGGTGTTGCCGGGCAGACGGATGGTCCGCAGCGTGTCGATCATGTACTCCAGGCCGCTTTCGGCGGCGAGGCGCGCGTCGACTGCGTGGTCGTGGTTGTCGCCCTTGACGAGGTTGAGGTCGCTGAAGCTCGCGTAGGCGACGGCCATCGAGGCGAACATCGCCAGCAGCGCCAGGGCGATGAGGTAGGCGCTGCCGCGGCGTCGCGTCGCGTTATGATGTCGGATTCGCGGAGGCATGACTCACTCCTTGTTCGTGACCAGCCAGCCGGTCGTCAGGACCGGCCGGTCCAGGTAGGATACTTCGACCTGGACGTGGATGACGTCGCTCGATCCGGGTGTGACTTCGGCCGAGAGATTGTCCGGGTTCCGCCAGGTCAGCGTAAGTTTCTCCGACCAGTGCGGCATGTCGGTGATGGCGTACCCGCGTCCGTCCCGCGGCGGCTGGTAGGTGACGCCCATCAGATCGTCGATGTCGTCGACGAA
This sequence comes from uncultured Planctomycetaceae bacterium, assembly GCA_964483755.1. Taxonomy (GTDB): domain Bacteria; phylum Planctomycetota; class Phycisphaerae; order SM23-33; family SM23-33; genus CAZADC01. The sequence continues at coordinate 1,345 of CAZADC010000309.1, forward strand.
GACCTGCGGGCTGGACCCGTCCGGTCCGGGGGGGTTGTCCTGGTCGCCGACGTTGGGATCGATGAAGGGCAGGCGCAGGGTCCACTCGCGGATTTCCTGCGCGACGAAGACGGCCTGGGTAAGGCGTTTTCCGGCGTCGTTGGTCTGCGTGCCGGAGCTGACCGTGGTCAGCAGCGCCGCCACGGCCACCCCGATGGTTACGGTCGCGACCGCGACCTCGATGAGGGAGAACCCTCCGTCGCGGGCGCTTCGTCTGCCTTGTCGCCTCATGTTCCGGACAACACTGTCTCCTTCCGTGCGTCCTCGGTCAGCTCTTGACCAGGTTGGACATCTTGAAGATCGGCAGGATGATGCTCATGGCGATGAAGCCGACCAGGACACCCATGAGGATGATCATGACCGGCTCGATCATGCTGGTCACCGCCTTGATGGTGTTCTTCAGGTCCTGCGCGTAGTAGTCCGAGATGTCTCTGAGCACCTCTCCGAGCTTGCCGGATTCCTCGCCGGCGGAGATCATCTGCACCACGCTCGTGGGCAGCAGCTCCTGCGCGTAGAGAGGCCGGGCGATCTTTTCGCCCTGGTTGACGGCGTCGTGAACGCGCGTCCACATCCGTTTGTACAGTACGTTTCCGGAGACCTCGGACGTAATGCGAATCGTTTCCAGCATCGGTACGCCGGCGTTGACCAGCTCGCCCATGGTCTGGAGCCCGCGGGTGATGTAGAGAGCGCGGAACATCCGCCGCAGCAGCGGGACCCTGAGCTTGAAGCGGTCCCAGTACTCCTTGCCCGTCGGCGTGCGCACGCCGTAGATCAGCCCGCCGAGTCCCGCGACGGCGCCCGACAGCACGGCGTACCAGTAGGTCCGCAGGAAATCGCTGGTCGCCATCAGCGCCAGCGTCGGTCCCGGCAGCAGCGCCTCCTTGCCCTCGAACAGGGCGGTGAAGCGCGGCAGGACGAAGGTCAGCAGGAAGATCGTGGTTGCGACGGCCATGAAGGCGATGATCCCCGGGTAGACCATGGCGCCGCGGACCATGCTGCGGGTTTCGATCTGCTGGCCGATGTATCCGGCGATGCGGTCGAGCATCTTGCCGAAGTTCCCGCCCAACTCCGACGCGCGGACCATGTTGATGTACAGCGGGCTGAAGACCTTGGGGTGTTTCGCCAGCGCGTCGGAGAAGCTGGTGCCCGACTCCACGTCCTCTTTGACCTGCTGGAGCATCGCCTTGAACTTCTGGTTCTCGACCTGGTCGGCGATCCCTGCGATGGCGCTGCGGATGTTGATGCCCGCCTTGATCATCACGGCGAGCTGGTTGGTGAAGTTGAACACGTCCTTGAGCCCCGGTCCGAACTCGACGCTCACCGACTGGAGCTTCGACAGGACGTTTCCGCCGTCCTCGACCGGGGAGACGTTCAGGACGTAGCCCTGCCCGCGCAGGCGGTTGGAGACGTCGGCGGCGCTGGCGGCCTGCAGGACGCCGGAGCTGACGTTGCCCGAGGAGTCTCGAAGCTCGTATTTGAAGTTCGGCATGGCGTGACCTCGCTATGCGCTGAGGGCTCGCCTCAACGTCTCGGGTCGGGCGGCCTGGCTGACGGCCTGCTGACGGGTGATCTGCCCGTTGAAGTAGAGGGCCTTGATCGACTCGTCGAGCGTGCACATGCCGGCCGCCCGGTTGGTCTCGATGATGTTGGGAATTTCGTGAATGCGGTTTTCGCGGATGCAGTTGCGCACGGCGTCGTTGCAGATCATCACCTCGCACCCGGGCACCATGCCCGCGATGTCGCACCGCTTGAACAGCACCTGGCTGACGACCGAGCGCAGCGTGTTGGACAGCATGGAGCGGATCTGTCCCTGCTGCTCGGCGGGGTAGATATCGATGATCCGCTCGATCGTCTGCGCCGCGTTCTGCGTGTGCAGCGTGGAGAGCACCAGGTGCCCGGTCTCCGCGGCGGTGATGGCGGCGGAGGTGGTCTCCAGGTCGCGCATCTCGCCGACGAGGATGATGTCCGGATCCTGACGCAGGGCGTGCCGCAGTCCGCTGGCGAAGGTGGGCACGTCCGCGCCGAGTTCGCGCTGCTCGATGAAGCACTCGTTCGAGCGCAGGTCGTACTCGATCGGGTCCTCGACGGTGATCACGTGGTAGGGGTAGCGGTGGTTCATGGCCTCGATGATCGACGCCAGCGTCGTGGACTTGCCCGACCCCGTCTCCCCGGTGACCAGGATCAGCCCCCGCGGGACCTCCACGAACTTCTGCACCACCGGCGGCAGATTCAGCGTGCCCAGCTCCGGCACCTCCGCGGGAATGGCGCGGAAGGCGATCGCCAGGGTCTCCTTCTGGTAGTGCGCGTTGACGCGGAAGCGAACCTCGTCGCCGAGCTGCGTCGAGAAGTCCACGTCGCGGTCCCGCTGCAGACGCTTGAACCGCTCCTCGCCGATCATCTGGCGGACGCACTGCTCGGCCTGTTCGGGCGTGACCACGCCGAAGTCCCCGTCGCGCTCCAGCACCGTGTGGATGCGGTACATCGGCGGCATCCCGGCCGCGATGTGCACGTCGCTGGCGCCCTTGTCCATCGCCTTCGAGAGAATGTCCTGAAGCGTTGCCATGCGTTCGTCGCCTTTCGCTTACGTTTCGGTGACCCGCGCGAGCTCCTCGACCGTGGTCATGCCCGCCTTGATCTTCTGCACGCCGTCGTCGCGGAGCGTCCGCATGCCGCTTTTCCGCGCGGCCGCGCGGAGTTCGCTGAGCGGGGGGTCGCGGCTGATGAGGTCGCGCAGCTCGTCGTCGACCTCCATCAGCTCGTAGATGCCCAGCCGTCCCTTGTAGCCGGTGTGACGGCACTTCTCGCACCCGGCGCCCTGGTAGAAGGTGTCGATCTCGATGCCGCAGCGCTCGAGGTAGCTGGCGTCAGCGGCCTTGATATCCTTCACCTCGCGCTTGCAGTTCTCGCAGATACGCCGCACCAGGCGCTGGGCGAGCAGGCCGTTGACCGACGCGCTGATGAGGTAGGGCTCAATGCCGATGTTGATCAGCCGCGTGATGCTCGACGGGGCGTCGTTTGTGTGCAGCGTGGAGAGCACGAGGTGCCCGGTGAGCGACGCCTGGATGGCGATGCGGGCGGTCTCCTCGTCGCGGATCTCGCCGAGCATCACCACGTCGGGGTCCTGGCGCAGCAAGCTGCGCAGCGCGGCCGCAAAGGACATGCCGATCGACTCGTGCACGTTGACCTGGTTGGTGAAGTCCAGCTCGTATTCGACGGGGTCCTCGACGGTGGAGATGTTGAGCCGATCGCCGTCCATCACCTGCAGCGCCGAGTAGAGCGTGGTGGACTTTCCGCTTCCGGTCGGGCCGGTGACGAGGACGATCCCGTGCGGCTGGAGGAAAGCCGCATGGTGGCCGAGAAGATGATCGCCGCCATGGGCACGGGCGCGCGGGTGGCGGCCACGACCGACCGCGCCCGGGCGCTCGACGGGGCGGATTTCGTCGTCACCGCCTTCCAGGTGGGCGGCTACCGGCCCTCGACGGTGATC
>CAZADC010000310.1:0-4857 GCA_964483755.1 uncultured Planctomycetaceae bacterium
GGTCGAGCTGGGCCTCGGGCAGCGGGTAGGTGCCCTCCTGCTCGATGGGGTTCTGCGTGGCGATCACGAAGAATGGCTCCGGAAGGGGGTATGTCTCCTGGGCGACGCTGACCTCCCGCTCCTGCATCGCCTGGAGCATGGCGGCCTGGGTCTTGGGCGGCGTTCGGTTGATCTCGTCGGCGAGGATGATGTGGGCGAAGATCGGCCCGCGGACGAAGCGGAACTCGCGCCGCCCCTGCTCGGGCTCGTCGATGACGTTGGTCCCCGTGATGTCCGAGGGCATCAGGTCGGGCGTGAACTGGATGCGCTTGAAGCTCAGGTCCATGATCCGCGCGAGCGTCGAGACCATCATCGTCTTGGCGAGCCCCGGCACGCCGACCAGCAGACAGTGTCCCCGCGTGAGGACCGCCGCGAAGATCTGGTCCAGCACCTCTCGCTGCCCGACGATGACCTTGCCCAGCTCCCGCATCATGATCGTGCGGGACCGCGCGAACTGCTCGACGATGCTCTCGAAGTTCTCCGGGCTCATCCGCTCCCCGATCCGGGTTTCGCGACATCGCGGGCGCGCGATACAATGATCACACCGCCCGCACGTCGTCCGGCATCATACGCCGCGGCGCCGCGCGCGGACAAGGACGATCATGCCGGACGAGCCCCGACAAGCCCGATTCCGTCCCCGCAACGCGGTTCGCGTCGTCGTGGCGCTGCTGTGCCTCGCGTCGGCGGTTCCGGCGTCGGCGGCCGTCACGAGCGAGCAGGTCGCCGCGGCCGTGCGGAAGGGCGTCACGCGCCTGCGCAGATCCCAGCGCGCCGACGGGCGGTTCGTCTACGGAAGCTATCCCGGCGGAATGACCGCCCTGTGCGTGCTGGCGATGCTCAACGCGGGCGTCGGCGCCGACGACCCGGCCGTTCAGGACGGGCTCGCCGCCGTCGGTCGGGCGCCCGATCGGCAGACCTACGTCGTCGCGCTGAAGTGCCAGGTTTACGCGGCCGCCGACCCGGACAAATACGCCCGGGAGCTTTCCGCCGCGGCGAAATGGCTCGTCGACGCCCAGCTCGCCGACGGCGGGTGGACGTACACGGACACCGACGGGAAGGGCAGCGCGGACAACTCGAACACGCAGTTCGCCCTGCTGGGGCTCCACGAGGCCGCCAAGGCCGGCGTCCACGTGCCCGAGCTGACCTGGGCGAAGGCGCGGGGGCACTTCCGAGAGACGCAGACCCGCGACGGCGGGTGGGGCTACCGCGGAGAGAACCGCGCCTACGGTTCGATGACCACGGCCGGTGTCGCCAGTCTGTATATCTGCGGACAGCGGCTCAACATCGGCGGCCCGAAGGTCTTCAGGAACGGTGTCTACCCGTCCTGCGGGAACTATCGCCAGAGCAGGACCCTCGCGGCCGGGCTCAACTGGATCGGGCGGAACTTCACCGTGCGGGAGAATCCCAAACGCGCCGGCAACCAGTGGGTGCACTACTACCTGTACGGGCTGGAGCGGGTGGGCATGATCGCCGGACGCGCGACCTTCGGCGGGCACGACTGGTACCGCGAGGGCGCCGCCCGTCTGATCGACACGCAGGAGCCCGACGGGTCGTGGGGACGCGGCGTCTACGACACGGCGTTCGCGATTCTCTTCCTCGCCAAGGGCAACCGCCCCGTGCTGATCCAGAAGGTGCAATGGGACGGCGAGTGGAACCGCAACCTGCACGACCTGGAGAACCTCACCGCCTTCATCGGCGACAAGCTCGGCAAGCCGCCCGCGTGGCGGACGACGCCGTTGTCGGTCCCCGCCTCCGAGCTGCACGCCAGCCCGATCCTGTTCATCACCGGACACGAGTTCCCCGCGTTCACCGACGCCGAGAAGGACACGCTCCGCCGCTACGTGGAGACCGGCGGAACGCTGCTCGCCGAGGCGTGCTGCGGGCAGGAGGCCTTCGCCGGCGGCTTTCGGGAATTCGCGGCCGAGGTGTTCAGCGACTACCCGCTGCACGAGCTTCCCCGCGACCACGCCGTCTTCAGCAGCTACTACGACCTGACGGGCGACGCGGAGGCGGAGCTGTCCGGCATCGACGTCGGCTGTCGCACGGCCGTGTTCTTCTCGCCGCGGGCGCTCAGCGCGCTGTGGGAGCTTCGGACGATCCCCGAGCATTCCGAGCGGGCGCTGCGGATCGGGACGAACGTCGCCGCGTACGCGACCGGTCGGGAGCTTCGCGGCGGACGGCTGGACGCGCCGATCCTGCCCGAGCGGCGCGAGACGGCTGTGCCGGTGGAAATCCCGCGCGGGGCGGTCCGGATCGCCCGCATCATTCACGACGGCGATTACCGCGCTGATCCGCACGCGCTGGGGAACCTGGCCGAGATGCTCCGCGAGGAGGCGGACGTGGACGTGGTCGCCCAGGAGCGCCACGTTCGCGCCGACGACGAGGCGATCTTCCAGTACCCGGTGCTGTTCATGACCGGTCACCACGAGTTCGAGATGTCCGAGGGCGGAATTCGCAACCTGCGCCTCTACCTGGAGCGCGGCGGTGTGCTGCTGGCCGACGCCTGCTGCGGGCGGAAGGAGTTCGACAGGAGCTTCCGCGAACTGGCGGATGCGGTGCTGCCGGAGCGGAAGCTCGAGCCGCTGCCCGCGGATCACGTGCTCTTCACCGGCGAGGTGGGTCGGGCGCTGGGCGAGCTGCGCTGCCGCAAGGTGCTCGCCGACGAGCTCGGGCACGAGGCGATCCGCCCGCCGATCGAGGCGGCGATCATCGACGGCCGGGCCGCCATCCTTTACAGTACGTACGACTGGAGCTGCGGGCTGGAGGGCGACAAGCCCTATTCCTGCCGGGGGTACGTGGACGCCGACGCCCGCAAGCTGGCGATGAACCTGTTGCTCTACGCGATCGGATACTGATGGCCGGGACGGGCGGCGAGGTGACACGACGGCGGATGAGAGCGACGGGCTGGCTGCTCGCGGCGCTGACGGTCGTTGTGCCTGCGGCGGCGCTGCTCGGCGAGACGGCTCCTGCGGTGACCGACGAGCAGGTCGCCCGGGCGGTGCGGCGGGGTCTGGATTACCTCTACTCCGCCCAGCAGCCCGACGGAACGTGGGACACCAAGTACTCCCGTCAGCATCCCGGCGGGACGGCGTGCCTGATCGCCCTGACCGCCCTGTCGGCCGGGGACGGGGTCAACCGGCCCCCGGTGCGGCGCGCGGTGGAGGCGATCGACCGCCTGGACCCGCGGACGGTGTACGTCCGGGCCTTTCGCACGATGGTCTACGCCCGCACCGCTCGCGAAGGCGACGACCGCCGCCTCCGCGAGGACGTGGGCTGGCTGCTCAAGCAGCAGCTCCGCAACGGCGGCTGGGGATACGGGCCCGGGCATCCGACGACCCAGCTCCGCCCGAGCTGGACTGACACGTCGAACTCGCAGCTCGTGATGCTCGCCCTGCGCGACGCCGCGGACGCCGGCGCGTACGTGCCGCCGGGCGTGTGGCGGCAGGCGAGGCGGTTCTGGTCGTCTGCGCAGAACGCCGACGGGGGGTGGGGTTACGAGCCGCCCGGCAGCGGGCCCACACGCCTTCGCGCCAGCAGCTACGGGTCCATGACGGCCGCGGGGGTTGCGACGTTCTTCATTCTCGCCGACTTCGCCGCTGCGACCGAGTCGCCCTACGACGAGCAGTCGTCTCGCCGCGAGAACCCCATCCCCAGCCGCACGGACCTCCAGGCGGGCCTGGACTGGCTGGCGAAGCACTACGCGGTGGACGAAGTGCCCGGGTGGGTCTGGGGCAGCAGCGAGGACTGGCTCTACTACTACCTGTACTGCCTGGAGCGCGTCGCCGACGCCGGAGGGCTTCGGACGATCGGCCCGCACGACTGGTACCCGGACGTGGCGCGGCGCCTGCTCGCCGAGCAGAACGACGACGGCAGCTGGGCCGACCCGCGCGACCCGCGGAAGGGACCGGGCGACTGGAAGGACGCGCCGGTCCGGACCTGCTTCGCGCTGCTGAGCCTGGTCAAAGGCCGGGCGCCGGTGCTGATCAACAAGCTCGCGCTCGACGGACGGTGGGGCAACGACTGCCGCGACGCCGCCAACGTCGCCCGGTGGTACTCGCGCGAGCTGGAGTCGCCGGTGACGTGGCAGATGATCGACGCCGATTCGCCCGACGGCGTGCTCCGCGAGGCGCCGATCCTCTATATCACAGGAAGCGGCGACGCCGAGCCGCCCGACGCCCTCGGCGGGCGCGTCCGCCGGTTCGTGCTGGGCGGCGGGGTGGTGCTCGTCCAGCCGTTCGGCGGCGACGAGGCGTTCGCCTCCCGCGCCCGCGAGTGGCTGGTCGGGCTCCTGCCGGGCTTCCGCGCTGCGCCTCTCCCGGCCGACCATCCTCTCTTCGACGGCATGTACCGCGACATGCCGCCGGGCGAGCGCCCGCGCGTGACGGGCATCGGCGACGCGGGGCGGTTCCTGGGGTTCATCCTGGAAACCGACCTGAGCGGGGCGTGGCACCAGGACCGCACGCGGGATAAGGCGTCGGCGTTCCACTTCGCCGCCAACCTCGCGCTCTATGCGACGGACCGTCGTCCGCCGCCGGGCAAGCTGGCGGCCCGTCGCGATCCGCCGGCCGCGCTGAAGGCGGTGCGCAGCGCGACGGCCGCACGGGCGGAATACGACGGCGCGTGGGACATCTGCAGGGGGTCCATCGCCGCCGTGTCGGACACGCTCACACGCGCGGTGAGCATCGCCCTGATTCCCGATTCGCCGGCCGACCTGTCCGGACCTCCTCCGGCGGTGGACCTGCTGTGGATCACCGGCGCGGATTCGCTCACCCTCTCGGCCGCTCAGCGCGAGAACCTCGTCGAGTACGTCCGCAAGGG
>CAZADC010000311.1:0-933 GCA_964483755.1 uncultured Planctomycetaceae bacterium
CAAGACCTATCGGCAATCCCGCCCCAATCTACCTACTCAAACGGGATGCACCCGCATGGGCACGGGACGCACACGTGCCCTTGTAAACCGCGGCGGCGGGGGGTAGACTTCTCTGCTTCGATCGACTCAGGGAATCGGGCGCCGACGCGCCGCGGAAAGAGAAAGGACGCAGTCGCACATGGCTAACACGCAGCAGAAACGACACCTGTTCACCAGCGAATCGGTCACCAAGGGGCACCCCGACAAGGTCGCCGACCAGGTCTCCGACGCGATTCTCGACAGCCTCGTCGCCGCCGACCCCGAGGCGCGGGTCGCCTGCGAGACGCTCGTGACGACCGGGCTCATCGTGCTCGCCGGCGAGATCACCGTGCACAACCACAAGGCCGAGGAGGCGCTCCTCCACGCCGAGGACCTGGCGCGGCAGGTGATCGCGTCCATCGGGTACGACGATCCCAGCACCGGGTTCGATCACCGCTCGTGCGCCGTGCTCAAGACGCTGCACAGCCAGTCGGCCGACATCTCCCGCGGCGTCACCGCCAGCGGCGAGCGCGAGCAGGGCGCCGGCGATCAGGGACTGATGTTCGGCTTCGCCTGCGACGAGACGAAGGAGCTCATGCCGCTGCCGATCCAGGTCGCCCACGCCCTGACGGCGAAGCTCAGCAGCGCCCGCGAGGCCGGCGAGGTGAAGTGGCTGCGCCCCGACGGCAAGAGCCAGGTCACCGTCGAGTACGTCGACAACAAGCCGAAGCGGATCACCGCGGTCGTGCTCTCCACGCAGCACACGGCCGACGTGATCGACCCGGGCACGGACAACATGTCTGACGCCGCCAAGCAGGAGCTGGTCGACAAGGTCATCAAGCCCGTCATCCAGGCCGAGTGCCCCGAGATGTAGAGCGAGGACATCGAGTTCCACATCAACCCGACCGGGCGGTT
>CAZADC010000311.1:943-4834 GCA_964483755.1 uncultured Planctomycetaceae bacterium
ACGGCGACGCCGGGCTCACCGGGCGAAAGATCATCGTCGACACCTACGGCGGTCGCGGACGCCACGGCGGCGGGGCGTTCAGCGGCAAGGACCCGTCCAAGGTCGACCGCTCGGCGACCTACATGGCCCGCTACATCGCCAAGAACATCGTGGCGGCCGGGCTGGCGAGCGTCTGCGAGGTGCAGTTGTCCTACGCGATCGGCGTCGCCGAGCCCGTCAGCGTGCTCATCAGCTGCGAAGGGCTCGCCGACGGCGTCGAGGAAAACCGCCTCTCCGAGATCGTCCGCGAGGTGTTCCCGCTCAAGCCGAGCGAGATCATCGCCCACCTCGACCTGCGGCGTCCGATCTACCAGGCGACCGCCCACGACGGGCACTTCGGACGCAGCGGCGACGAATTCACCTGGGAGAAGACCGACAAGGTCGACGACCTGAAGAAGGCGTTCGGCAAGTAGACCGAACCGAAGGAACCGAAGCCCTCGTGCGGGGCGGGTCGAGCGCCCGTCCCGCCGCTTTGCGCGGAGTGAGCACGTGAGCCCGGACTGTGACGTGGTGGTGATCGGCGGGGGCAGCGGCGGATTCGGCGCCGCACTGGCGGCCGCGAGGCGCGGACTCCGCGTCGCGCTGGTCGAGCGGAGCTGGATACTCGGCGGCACGAGCACGCTGGCCGGAGTGAACACCTGGGAGCCGGGCTGTTCCGGACCCGGCCTGCCCGCCGAGCTGTACCGCCGCCTGGTGGTGCGCCCGCGCGCGATCGGCGTCAGCCGGACGGTGAAGTCGTGGGAGGCCGACCGCCCGTGGGGGCTGTCCCGCATCGATCGAAGCCGCAGCTACCGCGACTCGCTGCGACGCAGCGGGCTGGATCGGACGCAACTGACGCGCGTGACGTTCGAGCCCGACGCGATGGCGGCGGAGATGGCGGCGATGCTCGCCGAGACGGTGCGCGTCGCCCTGCAGCTCTGCACGCGGTGCGTGGCCGTGGAGACCGAGAGTGGCCGCATCACGGCCGTGCGAGTCAGGTCCGCCGGCGGCGAGCGACGGATCACCGCCGCGTATTTCGTCGATGCGACGGCCGACGTGGACGTCGCCCGGTTCGCCGGATGCCGGACCTACTTCGGGTGCGAGCCGAAGTCGACGTACGACGAGCCTGGCGCCCCGCCGCGCCATGCCGACGAGCTCAACGGAGCCACGCTGGTGTACCGCGTCGGCCCGGCCGATCGATCCGCCACGGACCCGCCGCAGGCGCGGGGCGAGCTCGACCCGTTCGAGGCGTCCGCCAGCATCACCGAGTACCCCGTCGGCGACCTGTGCGTCAACGTCCTGCCCGTGCTGCAGGGCATCGAGTACGCCCGCCTTGGCCCGGAGGAAGGCTACGCCGAGGCCCGCCGGCGCGTCCTGCGCCACTGGGCGTGGCTGCGGGATGAGAAGGGCTTCGGCGACTATCAACTGCAGATGCTGTTCCCCGTGATGGGCGTCCGCGAAGGCCCGCGGCTTGTCGGCCGGGAGGTGCTTACGCAGCACGACGTTCGCAGCGGGGCGGTCGACACGTCCGGCGCGTCGCGGATCGTCGCCCTCAACGACCACCCACTCGACACGCACGGCCGCGGCGGCGGCGTGAAAGAGCTCGACGCGCCGCACGGCGTGCCGTACGAGTGCCTCCTTCCGCAGGAGTACGAGAACCTGATCGTCGCGTCGCGGGGAGCGAGCTTCTCTCACCTGGCGGCCTCGTCGTGCCGCCTGTCGCGGACGATGATGTGCCTCGGACATGCGGCCGGGCTTGCGTGCGCCGCCGCGGCGGAAAGGAAGTCCGCGCTCGGCGACGTGAACGTCCGGCGCGTTCGCGAATGGCTGGACGCCGAGGGCGTGGCGCTGAGCCCGGACGACCCCCGCCTGCGCCGGCCGGGTGCGTAGGAAGACCCCGCCGAAGCGATCGACGGGGTCCGTGGTTCATGGGATGCGTGTCCGGCGGCGGCTACAGCATGCGGGCCGCGACGATCAACGTAACCGCCGCCGCGATGAGAACCAGAATCTCTCCGGCGGTCGCGAGGGCTTCATAGGTCCGTCGGGACATGAGCGTCTCCTTGCGGGTCCTCGTCGGGGGACATCCAACGATGTCGGGGGACACGATGCAGGTTCCTCCGACCCCGACCTTGCCGCGGCGCCGGCGGATGCGGCGCCCTGCCGGCGGAGCCGGGAAGACCAGCATCGTGTCCCCCCCGATTCAGAAGTCCACCTGCACCCGCATCATGAAGATGTCGGCGGCGTTGGAGACGTCCCTGCCGTCGACGCAGCTTCGGATGTAGTTCCACATCAGGCGCATGTTCGGGTTCAGGTACCAGTTGAGCCCGAGCGTTACGTCCTGGACGCGGCGTGCGGTGGAGGGCAGATCGCTGTCGCCGAGGTCGACGTAGGAGTAGCGCGTGGCGACCTGCCAGGCGCCCAGCCCGCCGTCCACGCCGTAGTAGTTCTTCGGCTTGACGCGCCCGAACGTACCGTCGCCGGTGTCGTAGGGACGGCGCTCGCCCGTGATGAAGTAGCTGCCCTCGACGTAGAAGCCCTGGAGGCACAGCTCCGAGCCGTCGTTGGCCTGGGGGTCGGCGGCGAAGTACTCGCCCTGCAGGCTGAACGGCCCGTAGACCATCGCCATCTCGGCGTTGTAGAGCTGGACGCCGTCGACGTCGATCGCGCCGGTGTCGGTGAAGCGGTCCGAGATGAAATGCGCCTCGGGACGGTTGCGGAAGCGCGCCTCGTCCTCGGGGCGGGCGAAGGCGTTGCGGCAGCTCCACCCGGCGCCGAGGTGCAGCAGCTTCGCGCCGTCGTCCTGATACCACGGGAGGCCCGTCACGCGGGCGGTGACGGCCCCGCCGCCGTCGGCGTTCGTCTCGGAGTCGTCGCCGTCGCTGACGTCCTTGAACATGCCGATGGCGTAGGTCATCCGCTCGTCCAGCAGCGCGCCGTGGGCCATGACGCCGGCGTTGCGACCCGGCGAGAAGGCGTTCGCCAGCGACCGCTCCATGAAGGTGATGTACTTGCTGGAGGTGAGCTCCTCGAGACTGAACGGCTCCTTGAAGTGACCGACGGTCACGTTCTGCACGATCGGCAGGTTCAGGAACCGCAGGTAGACGTCCTTGGCCGCGGCCGAGCCGCCGGCGAAGTCGTACTGCCACTTGAACGCCAGCGACTTGTAGAGCTTGCCGGACACGTACAGACGGGCGCGGCGCATGTCCACGCCGTCCTCGAGGTCGACGCCCAGGTCCTCCTCGATCCCGCTGCCGTCCACCCACCCGAAGTCGTACATCAGGCGCCCGCCGATCTTCAGACTGACGTTCCCGTCGCCCGACTTCATGCGGATGCCGTTGCTCCAGTAGACGCGGAAGTCGTTGTCGTGCCGCTCGGCCTCGATGTTCATGTCTTTGAGAACGTCGAGGATCTGCTTCCGCGTCTCATCCTGCTGCCGGACCTGCTTGTCTTCGAGCTGCGATACGCGGCGCTCGAGATCGCGGTTGCGGGCCTTGAGGGCCTCGATCGTCGTGTCGTCCGCCGCCCGGGCGAACGGCGTCGCGCCCGCCGTCACCACGAGCGCGGCCGCAAACCATCCGATGCGTCGTCTCATTGCAGGCATTCCTTTCTCCAGTCCGTGTCGGTCCGTGCCATGGAAGCGGCCGACCGCTCGACCGCTCTGCTGCCCATGAACCGGCCGGAATATCGACGCGAAGCGTCAAGACGGTACAAACGAAATGTGAATATCTCGTTAAGAAGGATGGGACCGGATAAGGTCCGGATAACTGGTGTCCCCGGATAACCTGTCCCCGGATAACTGGTGTCCCCGGATAACTCGGATAACTGCCATGCCGGAATGAGGCCAGACCCGGCCCATCCGACCGCGAGACTTAA
>CAZADC010000312.1:0-4823 GCA_964483755.1 uncultured Planctomycetaceae bacterium
CCAGGCACGCGGCCACGACCTTCTCCTGAGCCCGGCACTTATCCTTGATGTGGGGATCGACCGGGATCGCCGACGCCGTATCGAACGCCAGCTCGAGCAGCTCGACCTGGAACGTGGCGAGGTCCTTGTCCTGCGGCAGCTTCGGCTCCTCCGTCGTCATCTCGGGCGCCGGCGCGGCGGCGGCCCTCGCGAGGCGGCACGTCGCCGCAAGCGACACGAGGCAGAAGGCCAATAGGTGGCATGCTATTGCTCTTCCGGTCATCGCACTTCCCATTCCTGCGAAAGGGACGTTGGCGGCAGGGCGGACGAGCCGCCCTGCCACCACGTGTCCCGAAACAGATGCTTCAAGCACTTGCGTCAGTCGGCCTGCGGAACTACTGCCGCACGACGCGGTAATACTTCGCGTTGTCGAAGTCCGCCAGGTCCGTCACGGACATCGTCTCGCCGGTGCCGGTCACGGTGCCGATCGGATACCAGCTGTGCATGTCCGTGGACTGCTCGACCGTGTAGAGGGCGCCCGCCTCGGTATCGAACGAGGTGGAGGTCGTCATCTTGATGGTCGCGGCCGGATCGTCCGGATTCGTCTGGCCGGCGTGCCAGCCGTAGGCGTCCGAGGCCGTCCAGCCCAGCAGCCAATTGACGTCCGGGCTGAAGCCGCCGCGGTACTGGACCGGGGTGTAGAACCCGTTGTCCGGCGCGGTGCCGACGCTCGTGGCGGCGTCGTTGCGGGCGCGGGGGTCGAGCCCGATCACCCGACGCAGCTGCTTGCCGCCCCGGGTGACCTCGACGTCGCGCGTGATGCTCTCGATGGGCGAGTTGGCCGGCTCGACGACGTTGTTGTACTGCGCGTCGCTCAGGTCGACCGGGGCGTCGCCCAGTCCGCCGGTGATGTTGTAGAACACGCTGTCGGTGATCTCGGCGAGCTTGCCGTCGGTCTGCACCGGGTAGCGCGCCTGCACGCTGGCGATCGTGTCGCCCGGCAGGTAGTTGAGGTTCTTCGCGTTGCTCGGGTCGAAGATGTAGTCGTAGTCCATCGTCCAGACGTCGTCCCACGAAAGCGTGTTGTACGGGCCGTCGGGGGCGCCGTAGCCGTCCGCGCCGTCGCCGTCGTCGTTGTCGAACTTCACGAGCTTCTCGCCGATGTCCATGAACACGCAGTTGCGGTACTGGACGCGGGCGCCGTCGCGCCAGGCGGTCGCGTTGTCGCCGCCGTTGGCGTGCGGCTGACCGATGACGGTGAAGTTGTACACCTGGGCCGTGGTGCACGGCTGGGCGTCGGAGTCCTCGGCGCCGTCGGTCTCGAAGCAGTTGTCGCCGACGCCGGAGCCCTGGCTGGCTTCCTGACTGTAGCCCTGGACGATCAGGCCGAACTGCGCCCTGCCGCGCCAGCCCTGGTCGAAGTCGAAGCTGTCGTCGCCGACGTTCCACATGGCGACGTACTTGTAGTTGACCGTGCCGCCCCAGGTCTCGATCCCGTCGTCGACGTTGTTCATGATCTCGACGTGGTCGACGTCGGTCTCGCGCCCGATGCCGCCCATCGACAGGCCGTTCAGCTCATTGGCCCAGCCGATGACCTTGCCGGCGTAGCGGATGGAGACGTAGTGAATCCCGCCGCTGTCGTCGTCGTCGTTGTCGCCGCCGTAGAGGACCTTCGGGTCGCCCACGTCGTCGGCGATCAGGCCTTCCATGGTCCTCTTGTTCATCCCGTCGGGCAGCTTGGTGTTGTCGTGGACATCGGCGTCGTACCCGTCCTGGTAGGACTGCGGCAGATCGTCGTAGTGCGAGCCGCTGATCAGCGCCTCGCCCATCACGGCCAGGCCGCCCCACTCCTCGCAGCCTTCGTGCCAGGCGTTGAGCGTGTCCAGGTCGGAGGTCATGATGACCGGCTCGTCCTTGGTGCCGTTGACGTAGATCTTGGCGCCGCGGCAGACGGCGAGGGCGCCCGGGGAGGTGTGGTCGGTCTGCACCAGCGTGCCGGGCTCGATGGTCAGCGTGGCGCCGGGCAGAACGTAGATGCGCTGCGTCAGGTTGTAGACGTTGTCCGAGGTCCAGGTCGTCGACTCGTCGATGTGGTCGACCACGTCGACGTCGTCGGCCATCGCCTTGCCCGCCAGGAACAGGCCGAGCACGGCGGCCAGAGTGATTGCAGTAAGCTTCCGCATGATTGCTCTATCCTTTCTCGTGTCGTTTGATGCAGTTGGGGTGTTCGCGTGCGGCGAAGTTCAGCGGCTGTTGCGACGCCGCAGTCCGACCAGCAGCCCGCCGCAACCGAGCAGCGCCAGCGTGGCCGGCTCGGGGACGGTGGCGAGGTTCGCCGACATCGGCGTGAAATAGAGCTCGCCGTAGTTGCCCGGATCGGCGCCTGCGACGCCCGCGTCGACGACGCCGTAGTCCACGCCGGCGCCCGGGCCGGCGGCGCCGGCGTCGAACGGCACGTCGAACCACAGGACGTAGTAGTGGTCCACGCCCACGTCGTAACCGTCCACGCTGGCGGCCGCGAACTGGGCAAACGGATACGCTTCGCCATTGGTGATCTGGCCGCGGTCCATGACGTAGTCGTCGGCGTCCCACTGCCAGTCGGCGGCGTTGTTCGCCGTGGCCTCGCCCTGCTCCAGATACGCGAAGCCCTGCCACCCGTCGTTGTCCAGATCCAGCACCATGAGATACGTTCCGTCCTGGATCGGGGCGCCCGATGCGTCATAGGCCGTCCCGAACAGCTGCGGGGCGTACGTGACGCTCGCCGGCGCGGACACCGCCAGAAGTGCTACTGTCAGAAACGTCAATCCTGCCTTCTTCATCTCGAACTCTCCTCTTCTTGGTGTCGACTTCAGTAGGGCTTGCGGATGGTGATCTTGGTCGCCGTTTCGGTGCTGGGCAGACGCAGCGTGACCGCCTCGGACGGGTTGATCAGCTCGTTACCTGTGATCCCGGCGCCCGCCCACTTGCCGAGGGTGGTTGAATACCCGGCAACCTTGTAGGCCGACTTGTTCGTCCCGACGGCGCTGTTGTCGTAGAACCATATCTGGCGCCCGTTGCCTTCCAGACCCGCCGTCTTCAGCACGACGGGAACGGGGTATCCGCTGCCGATGACGAGGTCGCCGTCCGGGGCGGCCAGCGCGCTCACTTCGTGATCCGGAACGACGCCGTTCGTGACGACCGTCAGCGTCTCCGTGGGGGAGTTGTTGCGGACGATGAACTGGGTCTCCGGCTCGAGGATGGTGTCATTGCTGACACCCGCCCCGGCCCATCGGCCGAGCGTCGTGGAGTAACCCGCGACCTTCCCGGCCGACTTGTTCTGGACCATCGCGTTGATGTCGTTCTCGTAGATCCAGACCTGGGTTCCGTTCAGGAAGGAGACCCCGAGCATCCCTTTGGGAAACACGCTGCCCAGCGTCTCGTGCCTGTAGACGCGGAACTCGTCGCCGGCGCTGACGAGCGCCAGGACGTCGAGATTCTCGAGAACCATCGTGTTGGTGTCGTTGCTGGTGATCGTGCTCCACAGCCCCGACGCGTCGCCGGTGAGGAAGCGAACGTAGTAGGCGTTGGCGTACTCGTTCGCTTCGAGCGTGTCGGCCACGGTCACGCCGGCGCCCGTCGTCGCCGTCACCGTGTAGCTTCCTTCAATCGTCTGATTGAAGGGCACGGTGATCAGCGCGTCGGAAGCCGCCGGCACCTCGACGCGGTTGTAGCCGACGACGTTCTCGCCGGCGACCGCCGCGTTGGCGGCCAGTGCCAACAGCACCACCGCTGCCAGTGCACTTGTCTTGCGCTTCATTCCATTTGCCTTTCTGAGAGTTCTCTCGTCTCTGCCGTCACTCGGGCCGTCAGGACAGGCATCCGCATCGTGCGTGCATGCCACGAACGCGCCGAGTTGTCGCACACGTCTGTGTGCCTCCAATTAAGCCCTCGCTACGATCGTGTTACCCATCCAGTCTCCTTCCTTTGTGTGGCAACACTCTCGGTGCCCTTCCGGCTGCCCTGTCAGCGGAATGTGCGTAAATCCGGCTTCAGACCGACCGCATGCTACCCGGCTTCTGTGCAGCATCGATTAAGAGCGGACCACGTCCGGATTAAACTGTTCGCAGAGCGCCCTGCATCCAGCTCCGATCGCAACATACTGACCATAAATGCCTTACAACTCGGGCCTCGCGGCAAATCCCCCGGACGCCCTCCGCCGACCGGCGCCGCCGCGCCTTGCCCCCCGACGACCAAAAAAGTGCCGCCCCCGCACGAGGGTGCGGAGGCGGCATCGGACTGGAGGGACGCCTGCGCATCCGCCGGAACAGCGCACGTGCCGCGTTCCGACGCACGGCTCCCTCTGCATCTGCCCAGTCGGTTACGGTACAGGCGGTCTCGGACAGGCCTGGCCCGGCCGCCAACCGGCTGGGCGCAGACAACATTGATATCGCGGGTCCCTTCGACCTCGGTTAACACAGCGCCACAGTTGCGCTAAGACGCTCGCGCAGCGACCGAAGACTGCGCTCCGTCGGAGCGGCAGCCCAAGTTCGCCAGTTGTCGTCGTAAGTCCGTTGAACCCAATCCCGCACAGCGATGAGATTCTCAATCCCCCTTCTTCTTGCCCGCCCTCGGCGTCGCCCAGTTCATCAACACGGAAGTGAGCTCTTGGCTCGGCAGCAGCCTGGTCGCCTGGGGTTGGGTGTACTTGGCGCTGCTGGCGTTCGGGGTGGAGATGAACTGGGAGTACCTCGTCGGCGATCTGTAGAGCTTCCAGTTGTTCGCCTCCGAGTACAAGTCTACGGAAGCGGCCGGGTGCCCTCGTCGAGGATCTTCACGTACGGATCATAGACGTAGATGCGGTCGCG
>CAZADC010000313.1:0-2284 GCA_964483755.1 uncultured Planctomycetaceae bacterium
GATAAGTCACTATAAACACTACGGTTACGTAGCGCCACCAAAAAATGTCGCGCACGACCACTGGAGTTTACCCCCATTCCCACCCTCATCTTCGCCTCGGGGGGTACTCGTGGCAGAGGTACACTTCGCGCGGCTCGTCCTCGGCGATCGGAGGGAACCGGACGCCCGCTCCGTCGGCAAAGACGTTGTCGTTCCGGTCGTCGCAGACGCTGGAGACCTCCCGGCTGACGGTGTGCCCGACGCCGTCGACGTCCAGCCCGGTCCCCTCCTCGCCCCAGAACTGGTGAATCGTCCGCGGCGGGATCGTCACCGATTCGGCGGGTTCGAGTCGCACCAGCCCGTTCGGCCGCACGTCGCGCGGCACACCGTCCACCCGCACGGTCATCGCCCCGCCGGCATCGTCCACGGGCTTGAACAGCACGAGCATGTTCCCGCCCGCGACGCAAATGATGTCCTCGCGCTTGGAGCGGTGGAAATGGGCGGGAGCCCGCTGGCCTTCCGGGTTCAGCAGCAGCTTCTCCGCGTAGCTCTTGGGATAGCGTTCATCCCCCTCCCGTCCGTTCCGGAGCGTCAGCAACGTCCGCCCGAGCCGAAGTCCGTCACGTCCCAGCCGAGCATGCAGTCGCGGACCTCATCGTACGCGGGGTCGTCGGCGACGGCGTCCCAGCGGTCGGGCGTCCAGTGCGCCCAAGGCGGCAAACGGATTCCGAAGTGCTCGAACACCCACCGCGCGATGCGCACGCTGCGGTTGACGTCGGACCGTTTCAGTGACACGGTGCGATCACCCGGCGGCGCCGAGTTGCCGGTCCAGCTCGCGGACCGGCTCGAGGTACGGCGAATCGGCCTTGTCGCCGGATAGCGCCTCGTCCAGCGCCGCCCTTGCCTTGCTGCGGGCCTCGGCGTCGCCGGTCAGCTGGTAGAGCCCGACCCACGCGGCGGCCTGCTGCCCCTGATAAACCCAGCGTACGTCGCGGCCCATGCGCCGCTGGACCTGCTCGTAGAGTTCGGCCGCCTGGGTGTACTGCTCGGCAGCGGCGTCGCTGAGCTGCTGCGGATCGTCCACATAGGTTGCCAGCGTCTCGGATCCCGGGGGCAGGTCGCCGGCGCCGGGCAGCGTCTCCCACAGCGAGGCGAGCGACGCCTGCAGCGCCGAGAGGCGCTTCTGGGTCGTCAGGGTGCCGGTGTTGAAATTCGCCAGCGTCAGCAGGACGTCCGCCTTCGCCGAAGCCGCGACGGCCGAGGGCTCCGGGTCCGGCCATAGCTCCCGCGCGGCGTCCAGGTCCTCCGTCGAATCCCCGTAGGACGACCGCGCTTCGCCGGCCTGCGCCGCGGCCGAGCCGATCGTCGACGCCAGCTCGGACAGGGCGGTCTCCAGTCCCTTCCTCGTCTCGGCCATCCCGGCGGCGAGCTGCTCGCGCTGGGCGGTCAGGCGCTCGACGAACTGGTCGTGCTGCCCCACCATCGACTGGGCGGTTTCGAGCAGCGCCTCGGCCTGGGACTTGGCCAGCTGCAGCGAGTTGACCTCGATCCGCAGCGACTCGATGGTGTATTCCCTGTCGGCGATCTGCGAGAGGATATCGTTGATCTGCGACTGGGTATCGAGCGCCTTCTCCAGCATGGCGAGCCCCTCTCGCCCGGTGACGAAGCGGCTTTCGGTCTTCATCTCGCTGGTCTTCCGGGTCAGCTCGTTGCTGCGGTCGACCAGCGCATCGCGCTGCCCGGTGAGCTCTTCGATGCGCTGCTGCCCGGCCTCGATCTGATCGGCGAGCTCGTCCCGTCGCTGGCGGGCGCGCCCCAGCAGGTCGTTGGCCGCCTCCGGGGGAGCAGCGATCAGCGTGTCGTACTGCTCCAGAAGGCGCGCCTGGACACCCATCACGCCAATGTCGCCGCGGGCCCGCTCGATCAGGCGCGCCATGTCGCCTTCGGCGGCCTCGACGCTCTTCTGATGATACCGGCCGATGACGGCCTTGATTTCGCCCAGGGTCTGGCGGGCGATCGCACGGACGCGCTCGGGAGCGGCGGTGTTGTCGTGGATCGCGGCGGCGAGCCGCGAGCGTGCGTCGTCCAGCGTATCGAGCGCGGCGGGGTTGACCGGGCGGTCCGGCAGCGGATCGATCTTGACGTCCTGCCCCGGAGCGGTCGGGCGCGTCAAGGGTGTCCGCTGACCGTCAATCCGGTACGGCGGGCTCGCCAGAAGGGCCACGCCCTTGTTCAGGAGCGTCTGAGCGTCGGTGACGGCCTGGCTGAGCGTGCTGGGCTTTGCCGCGATGCTCTGGTGCTACTG
>CAZADC010000313.1:2294-4796 GCA_964483755.1 uncultured Planctomycetaceae bacterium
CAACTGCGACAGTACCTGCAGGACCCCGTTCAGGTGCGCCATCCGCGGCCCGAAGCGGTCGACGAATTCATGCATCATGAATTCCCCGTCCATCAGGCACTCCTGATTCTCCTCGATTTCCTCGGTCAGTTTCTCGAGGAAGTGAGTCTGAACCTGGCTGAGCGTCTCGGCCGCCTGGCGGGAATCGCTCTCCGAGCATCCCGTCGCCAGCGCACCCGTAAGAATCGTCAGGATCGCGAGGAACGTCATGACCTTTTGCACGATGCGCTCTCCTATCACGGCTCGGAGGTCCGATACTCGCCGTGTTGTACCAGCCGGGGCGGCGATTTGCAACGTCGCGACGGCGGCTTTTCCGTCTCCCGGCACGCCCCGCCGCGGCGCTCCACGGCGACTCAGGCGTCCGCCGACTCGCCCTGCAGCGCGTCCATCGTCGCGGCCGCCGTGTCGACCAGCTCGCCGTATTGGCGGCGCTTGCGCCCCGCGGGCTCGCACAGCATCAGCGCCCGCCCGCGCGACTCCATGGAGACGCCGCGGTCCGCGAGGGCGTCGCAGGCGTACCCGACGGCCGAAGCAGCCGCGTCGTCTCCCCGGTAGGTCCAGCACGCCAGACGCTTCGGCGAGTCGCTCAGCGAGAGCGGCGCGAAGGCGGCGTCGGCATCGTTCCACATCAGCACCTCCGGAACGCGCTCGGCCGACTCGATGACGACGACGTGGTAGTGCCTCGCGGTCCGGCGGGGACCGTGCCCGATCTCGTAGCGGAATTCGTAGGCGCGAAGCGGGCGCCCGGCGACGCGTCCGTGCGTGACGTTGTGTGCCGCCGGGCCGTGCCCGCGGCTGGTCAGGGCGAAGCCCGCGTAGCGCCGGGGAACGTCGAACGGGTCGGCCGCGGAGAAGCGCATCTCCAGGCGGTGCGCCTCGCGGGCGAAGCGGGCGGTGCGGCACTTCTGAACGGCGCCCAGCACGCAGAACCACACGACGGACGTCGCCAGGACGCCGAACAGCACGAGGATGGCGATGCTCTGGATCGGCACGTCAGGCGCCCTCCCGCTCATTGCGCGGCGGGGCCGCTGCGCCGCTCACAGCGAGAACGGCTCGACCGTCTCCGGCTGGGTCGTCGCAGGCCCGGTCGAGGGCGACGGCAGCGGCGGCAGCTTCGGGCGCCCGCTCCAGTCCATCTTCAGCCCCCACGGCGCCTTGTAGTCAAGACGATAGTTCGGATGCTCCGGACCGTCGAGCGACTCCAGCCAGTTCAGCACGCGCTGATAAGCCGGATCGTCCCGATCGCGGAACGGCGGCGGCGACAGCTTGACGGGGTGCTTGTACCTCGCCTGTTGCGGGGGAAGCCCGTACTCCAGCAGCAGTGACTCCTCGGGGCGCGAGCGGTCGATGAGCCGCCGGCTGCCCCGCGCCACGCCGTCAATCAGGAGGAAGTTGGTGTAATCGATCCTGTCGCCCCGCGCGGCGATGTTGATCACCTTGAAGTTGCCGTGGACCTCCGCCCCGCCGTGGCACTTGCTCGCGCCGCAGCTTCGGGAGACGATCGGCCAGATTCGCACGCGGAAGTCGCGCATCACGCCCGGGTCCGACTTGATGAGGATGTCCTCGCGGATGGCGCTGTCGCCGCGGTCGGTCTTGTCCAGGATGTACATGACCTGGTCGCGGCGCGGCAGCCCCTTGAACCGCTCCTCGGCGCGGGGGCGGCGGAATTCGTCACGCCCGGTCATGCGCTCGATGAACCGGTCGATCACGTCGTCGCGGAACTCCACGCGGACGCGGTCGCCCTCCCGCAACTCCTCCAGACGGATGCGGTAAATGTCCTCCTCGCTGACCAGCATCTCGGGCGTGATGCCGCTGGCGGCGAGCGCCTCGGCGCCCGTTCCCCCGTCGCCGGGCTCCTCGCCGGTCGCCTCGCGCTCGGCGGCCTGGCGGATGAGCGCATTGACCTGCCGCAGGAGCAACCGGGCCCGCTCGTAGTCGGGATCGATCTCCAGCGACGCCTGCAGCTCGTCCTGGGCGACCTGGAGCATGTCGTTGTCGAACGCCCAGCGGGCGAGCCCGTAGCGGGCCTCCGCGCTGTTCCTGTCGATCTCCGCGAGTCGCTTCTCGTACTCCGTCTCCGGCGTGGCGTAGGGCTCGATCGACGCCACGTTCGCCTTGTCGTACGGCACGTCGCCGAACTTCGTCGTGACGACGATCCTGTCCTCCGTCTCGGTGACCTCGCCGATGACCTGGCGTCCGTCCTTGAGCTTCACGAGCATCTGCTGGGCGGACGCGACGGCCGCGACGACGAGAAGGGAAGCGATCAGGACTCGCAGGGGCGTCTTGTACATGGCGTACCTTTCAGGGTCCTCGGGGCTTGCCGGCATCCGGGCCCGTCCTTGTCGGACACGCGATCCGCCCGTCGGTCAGGCGCGGCGCGGGGTTTCGCGTCCCCAGGCGTATCGGCAAAAGGCGGCAGTGGGATTCGAACCCACGAATAACGGATTTGCAATCCGTCGCCTT
>CAZADC010000314.1:0-4784 GCA_964483755.1 uncultured Planctomycetaceae bacterium
GTGCAGATAGCTCCCGATTTCGAGGAAATGGAAAAGGTTATCACAGGTGAGCGCCAACCCTCGCGTGTTCATCTCGTGGAGCTCGGAGTGGACCAGGAAGTGATGCGATTCGTGACGGAGAACGGCTTTCATGACCGCTGGGACGCCGCTCCGGATGCGGGTAGCCTTCAAGCCGCGCGCCAGCGCGTGACGTTCTATGCCAGGATGGGCTATGACTTCGCCCCATGCTGGGCGGGGTTTACGAATATGCCGCAATTCAAGGAAAGGAAGGCCGCCGACACGGCGGTACTTTCGCGCGGCCAGCGTCACTGGGTCGAGGAAGGCGGGGGCATCATCAAGAGCTGGGACGATCTGGACCACATCGCGTGGGACAGTATCACTCCGGATTTCGCGTCACTTGACGAGATGCGGCAGTGTCTCCCGGACGGCATGAAACTGGTCGTCGGCGCGACGGTCTTCGAGATGATCCTGGAGCGGTTCCTCGGCTACGAGGACTTGTTCATGCTCTCCGTGGAAAATCCGAAGCTCGTGGAGGCCGTCTTCGAACGCTGGGGACAGAAAGTATATGACTACTACAAGCAGGCGATTGAGCTTCCCGAGGTCGGCGCAATCTTTCACGCCGATGACCTCGGATTCAAGACGGCGACCATGATGAGCCCGGAATTCCTGAGAAAGAACGTGTTTCCCTGGTTCCGCGAGTATGCGGCCTTGGCACACGAGCGAGGCAAGACCTACTGGTATCACTGCTGCGGGAACGTCCTGAACGTGATGGACGAGTTGATTGATGACGTGCACATCGACGCGTTCCATTCCTTTCAGGACGTGATCATCCCGATCGGCGAGTTCCGCCGCCGTTACGGAGGCCGCCTGGCCGCGCTGGGTGGCGTGGACATGGACCCGCTCGCCCGCCTGGACGAGCCGGCTCTGCGGCAATACGTTCGGGATATTCTTCAAGAATGTATGCCAGGGCGCTTTGCGTTGGGGTCTGGCAATACGGTGGCCAATTACGTCCCGGTGCGAAACTACCTGGCAATGGTGGACGAGGCCCGCCGCTGGGGTCATTAGAGCCGCGCGGTAGGCAACACAGGTTAGGAGAACAACGATGCCGATCTTTGAGTACGAATGCAGCAAGTGCGGGCACGTGACGGCTTTCCTCGAGAAGGCGAACGCTCGCCATTCGCATGCCTGTGAGAAGTGCGGGTCGCAGGAGACGAAGAAGGTGTTTTCGACATTCGCGGCCAAATCGGGAACGTCGTCGTCCTCCGGCTCCAGTTGTCCAACCGGGACCTGCCCGCTTTCATGACATGACGAACACCATACCGGACAACTTCTACGAGCGGATCAAGCCTCGCCTCCACAGGCGGATTGGGCGAGAGGTGTGTTTAGCCCGGCGAGCGTTGGACCTCGGCTGTGGCTCGTGCGACCTCGTCCAATATCTGGCCGGTACTTACGGCCAGGAGATTGCCGGCATTGAGATCTCCGATGGCAGCTTCCCTTCGCAACGTCATACGAGCGACGGGAGCCGGTATGACTGCCTGAAGCGAGACGCCGCCGGCTTGACGTTCGCCCAGGATAGCTCGGCCGATGCGGTAGTCAGCATGTGGTCGCTGCATGAGATGGCCAGGCCGGACGAGATCCTTCGAGAAGCTCATCGAGTGCTGCGCCCCGGCGGAGAGATATTCATCGTCGATTTCCCTCGTCACTCGCTGGCGCAGCGGCTCTGGAACCAGAATTACTTCCGGCCCGGCCAGGTCAAGATCCTGCTCCGGGAGGCCGGCTTCGAGGAGGTGCATGTTCGCCTAATCGAACGGGGACACGTGGTGTGGGCGCGCGGTTATCGGCCACCGTTGGTCAGGAACGGAACGTTGGGGCCTCACGGACAGGAGGACACGAAGGCAGAGGTGCAAGAATGAAGGTGGCGATATACGAGACGGTCCGAAAGATGGCGCAGGCGGCTGCCGAACTGGCGGCGGCGGAACTATCGCGGCGTATTGCCGAGAGCGGCCGGGCCACCTTCATGGCTGCGACGGGGGCGTCGCAGTTCGCCTTCCTCGATGCTCTGACGCGACAACACCAGGTCGATTGGGCGCGGACAGAGATGTTCCACCTGGATGAGTACGTCGGCTTAGCGGAGTCTCATTCCGCGAGCTTCCGCCGCTATTTGCAGGATCGCCTGCTTGACGTGGTCCATCCCGGTCGCGTCCACCTCATCAACGGAGATGTCGCTGACCCCTGGCAGGAATGTGCACGTCTTGCGGGGCTCATGCCGAAAGACGGTGTCGACATCGCCTTCGTGGGCATTGGGGAAAACGGTCATCTCGCATTCAATGATCCGCCGGCAGATTTCGCCAACGAGGATCTCTTCATTGTGGTTACCTTGCCGGACAGTTGTCGGTCGCAGCAGGTCCACGAGGGGTGGTTCAGCAATATCCGGGAGGTTCCGGACAAAGCCATCACCGTGACCATCCGGGGCATTCTGAACTCGAAATGCATCGTGGCCGTGGTTCCGGAGACCCGGAAGGCCGTAGCCGTCCGATGCGCTCTAAGCGGGGACGTCAGGCCCGAGTGCCCCGCATCGGCCTTGCGGGAACATCCGCGTTCCCACCTCTTCCTGGATGCGGAGGCGGCATCGTTGCTGGATAAGGCAACCATCCAGCGATACCAGGAGACACGGGAGCACAGCGAATCATGACGAAACCACGTTGCCGGGAACGCCCGAGCACAGTGCATCGGTCGCCCGTCGGCAATGAAAAACGAATAGAAGAGGCCGGGCCTGAAGGACATGGACGCGGCCGCTAAAAGCTGGAGATGAGTGTTTATGAAGCGAATGATCGTGATTGTCGGCGGAGTGGCAGGAGGCGCGTCGTGCGCGGCTCGTCTCAGAAGGCTTGACGAGGCCGCTACCATCATCGTGCTGGAACGGGGGGAGTATATCTCGTTTGCCAACTGCGGCCTGCCGTATTTCGTCAGCGGGGAGATCGCCAGTCGGGAGAAGCTCCTGGTCACATCTCCGGAACGGATGCAAAGGCGTTTCGGTATCGATGTCCGTGTGCGGCACGAGGTCGTCTCCATCGACCGATCGGGCAAGACTGTCGAGGTGCTCGATCACCAGAACGGACGAACCTATCGTCAGTCCTATGACGTGCTGGTCCTGTCGCCCGGCGCACAGCCGGTCAAGCCGAAGCTGCCTGGCTTGGACAACCCGCGCGTGTTCTGCCTGCGAACCGTGCCGGACGCCGAGCGCATTCGCCGGTTCGTCGAACAGAACGACCCTCGCGCGGCGGTGGTGGTCGGGGGTGGGGCCATCGGGCTGGAGATGACGGAGAACCTTGTCCATCTCGGACTTCGCGTGTCTCTGCTGGAAATGGCTGATCAAGTCATGCCCTGGCTGGACCGCGAGATGGCCGAGTGGCTACACGAACACCTTCGCTTTCAGGGGGTCGAGCTGCTCCTGAACAGTCCGCTCGAGCGGTGCGACGAGAACTCCGAGGGTCGACTGATCGTTCGGGCTGGAGGGGGACGCGAGATCCCCTGTGACATGGTCATCTGCGCCATCGGCGTCAAGCCGGAATCCGGCCTGGCGCGGGCGGCGGGGTTGGACATCGGGCCGCACGGCGGGATTCTGACCAACGCGCACTTCCAGACCAGCGATTCCGATATCTACGCCATCGGCGACGTCATCGAGGTCGAGGACCGGCTCACCGGAGAACCAAGGCTGATGCCGCTGGCGAATCTGGCCAATCGCCAGGGGCGTCTCGTCGCTGACCACATCTGCGGCAAGGACATTCGCTACCCGGGCGCTTTCGGGACCGGCATTGTCCGGATCTTCGACCTGGCGGCCGCCTCGACGGGCGCCAACGAGAAGGCGCTGAAGGCCCAGGGGCTGGCCTACGAGAAGTCCTATACGCACCCGGCGTCTCACGCCGGGTACTACCCCGGCGCAGTCCCGATGGTCATGAAACTGCTCTTTGAGCCGGATAGCGGGCGCCTGCTTGGGGCGCAGATTGTAGGCATCGACGGGGTGGACAAGCGGATCGACGTGCTCGCAACGGCCCTCTACGCGGGGCTGAGTGTCTCCGACCTCGCCGCCATCGAACTATCGTACGCGCCGCAGTTCGGGACGGGCAAGGACGCCGTGAACCTGGCGGGCTACGTCAGCAGCAACATCACAGACGGCGATGTACAGGCGATTCACACGGAGCAATTGGACCGTCAACTTCAGGATGGCGGACTGCTGCTGGATGTGCGCACGGAAGCGGAATTCCATCGCGGCCATATCGACGGAGCCGTCAATATCCCCATAGACGATCTCCGCAACCGCTTGGATGAGATTCCCGGCCAGCAGACGCTGCTGGTCTATTGCCTGACCGGCATTCGCAGCTACTACGCGTGTCGGATCCTTCGACAGAGCGGGTTCGACGCCCTGAACTTCAGCGGCGGCTACATGGTCTATTGCGCCTCTCAGCCGTCGCGGTGCAAGGGCATTCCGGGCCTTCGCCGTTGGAAGCGGACGTTGGCCATGGAGACGTTCTGTTCGACACCCGAGGAGCGGCAGATTCTGGAAAACCATTCCGCCCGCCGCCGTCTACAGGAGCAAGAAGATCATGCCGTGGATTAAGCAGGAGATGTGTACGGGTTGCAGTCTTTGCGTCCAGGAATGCCCCGTGGACGCGATTGAACTGAACGCCGACGGTCTCGCCGAGATCGACGAAGAAGAGTGCATTCGGTGCGGGCGCTGCCACGACGTGTGTCCTCAGGACGCCGTACGCCACGACGGCGAGCGC
>CAZADC010000315.1:0-4776 GCA_964483755.1 uncultured Planctomycetaceae bacterium
AGCGTCTTGGCGTCGCCGATGTTGGCCAGGTGGCTGGCGAGCTCGACGCGGTCGATGAACCGCTCGCCCGCCTCCCTGCCGCCGCGGATTCCGAAGCCGATGATTGCCCCGCACCCGTCAGGCATGTACTTCGCTGCCCGCTCATGGTGGGGATGACCCTGGAGGCCGGGATAGTTGACCCACTCGACGCAGTCGTGCCCGTCCAGCCACTCCGCGACGGCCTGCGCGTTCTCGCAGTGCCGCGGCATGCGGAGGTGCAGCGTCTCGAGCCCGAGCAGGAACAGGAACGCGGCGAACGGGCTCATCGCCCCGCCCGTGTCCCGCAGCCAGTGCGTGCGGACGTGGATGGCGAAAGCGATGTTGCCCATCTCCTTCAGCGCATCGGCGAACACGACCCCGTGGTAGGCCGGGTCGGGCGAGCAGAACTCCGGCCACCTGTCGGGGTTCTCGTCCCAGCGGAAGTTGCCGCTGTCGACCAGCGCGCCGCCGATGTGCACGCCGTGCCCGCCGAGGTACTTCGTGGTCGAGTAGACGACAACGTCGGCGCCGTGCTCGATCGGGCGAAGCAGCGCCGGCGTCATCACCGTGTTGTCGACGATCAGCGGCAGCCCGTGGGCGTGGGCGAGGTCGGCGACCTTTCGGAAGTCCGGCACGTCGTTCTTCGGGTTGCCCATCGACTCGCAGTAGACCAGGCGGGTGTTCTCGTCGACCAGCTCGTCGATGCGCTCCGGTTCGTCCGTGTCGAAGAAGCGCACCTCGATGCCGAGCTTGCTGAGCGTCTGCGTGAACAGCGTCACCGTGCCGCCATAGAGGCTGGCGGAGCTGACGATGTTCTGCCCGGCGTGGGTGATCGTCAGTACGGCCGCCGATATCGCCGCCATGCCGCTGGCGAACGAAAGCCCCGCTGCGCCGCCGTCCATCGCCGCGATGCGCTTCTCGAGCACGTCGCAGGTCGGGTTCATCAGGCGGGAGTAGATGTTCCCGAATTCCTTGAGCGCGAACAGGTCGGCCGCGTGCTCCGTGTCGCGGAAGCTGTAGGCGGCCGTGGCGTAGATGGGCACGGCCCGGGCGCCGGTGGCCGGGTCGGGCTGCTGTCCGGCGTGCAGGGCGAGTGTGCCGAGTCGGTGTGCGGGTTGCTGTGAATCGGTCATGACGGCTCCTTGTTCTCGCGGGCCAGTCGGTTCGTCGCGTTGCCTTCGCCCGTCACCGGGCGGGCGTCTGTGGCATTGAGACGCGCCGGACCGCCGCGCCGAGCGCATGCTGCGCAGGCCGTCGGATCGCCGCGGGGGATGGGGAAGTTCCGCATTGCCTGATGCGTCACCGTCCAGGCCACATCGCTCCCAAGCGGGCCGGCGTTGGCACCTTATCTGGGCTGGAGAAACCCCGACAGGTTGCCGTGCGGTCTTCGGGCCGGCGCCCTCGCGCACTCTCGATGCCACGGATCATCCTACGGGCAGGACTGCGGGCGGTCAACCCGAAAACGACCGTGTGTGGGAAGAGTTGCCATCTCGCCCCAAGCGTGGCCGTCAGGGCGCGGCGTCGAAGAACTGCCAGACCCGCTCGGTGCAGGTCGCGCCGTGGACGCCGTCGTCGTCGAGCGGCGCTGGGGAGCTCCGGGTGTTCGCCGCCACGGTTCCGTCGTCCTCCACGAGTCGTACCGCCCCGCCGCCGGCGAGCGTGTTGAACGCTTCGCCGTGACATCGGTCCCAACGCACCGGCCGGGCGTCCAGATTCGCCTCGGCCGGGGCTTCAGCGCGGTAATCGCGACGGACGAATACGTCCGCCAGCACGACGTCGTCACCGTAGAAGAAATCCCCGTCGCCGCACGAGACGCCCCCGGCGGTGCGGTAGACGCGGTCGATGCGGACCTGCGGAATCGTCCAGGCCCGGCTTGTCCCGGCGCCCGCCGGCGCGGGCTGGCCGCCCGCCCGCATGCGGTAGATGTTCAGCAGCGTCCCGCCGTAGTAGTAGGCCAGGCGGGGCGAGCGACGGAACAGGTCCTCGCTGTACGGGAACCGCAGACAGTAGGTGCTGAACTGCGGGGAGTACGGAAAGTAGCTCGCGGACCGGTCGACCAGGTCGTCGTCCGCTGACGGACAGATCAGCGACTCTGCCGTCGTCCGGCCCTCGCGGACCAGCGCGGCGAGGTTGACGCACTCCCAGCCGATCCGGCCGAACGCGGCGGGGTCGGTCTCCTGCGCCGCCCCGCCCCAGTGTCCCGACACCGGCAGGTCGCCTTCGTGGTCGCTGAACAGGAACGGGGGCAGCCGTCCCTCAGCGTCGGCCGCGTATCCGGACAGGGCGGTGTGCACGCCCCGCATCTGCGTGGCGCAGACCGCCCGGCGGGCGAGCTCCTTCGCGTGGTTCAGCGAGGGCAGCACGATCGCCGCCAGCAGCGCGATGATGCTGACGGCAGCCGTCAACTCGATGATTGTCAGACCCCGTCGCCCGTTCACGACCCGCCGATTCTCCCGATGCACGTGCGACGGACATTCTGCCGCGGACCGCGGGGGGGTGTCAACCTCATGTCACCGGGGCCTTGCCGGCGCGGCGGGATTTGCCCCGGCGACGCCCGTGGGCGTACAATGCCCCCATGTCCGACAACGTGATAGACAAGCACGCAGACCTGGCGCCCCCCACGCGCGAGAAGCTCGGCCGCTGCCGGGACATCCTCCGGGAGCTCGGCAGCGTGGTCGTGGCCTTCTCGGGCGGCGTGGACAGCACCTGCCTGCTCGCCATCGCCGCCGACACGCTCGGGGCGGAGAAGGTCCTCGCCGCCACGGCGGTGTCCCCGGTCCTGCCCGCACGGGAGCGACGCCAGGCGGCGGAACTCGCACAGCGGCTGGGCGTCCGCATGGTCGAGCTCGAAACGCAGGAACTGCACAATCCCGACTTCGCCGCCAACCCGCCCCGGCGCTGCTATCACTGCAAGTCGGAGCTCTGTCGGGCGTGCCTGGACCTGGCCGGGCAGCACGGGCTCAACGCGGTGGTCACCGGCGCCAACGCCGACGACTCGGGCGACTTCCGTCCCGGGCTGCAGGCGGGCGCGGACCACGGAGCGCGCAACCCCCTTATGGAAGCCGAATTAGGCAAGGATGAGCTGCGAGCGATCTCGAGGGCAATGGGCCTGCCGACCTGGGACAAGCCCGCCTCGGCGTGCCTGGCCAGCCGGGTCCCCTACGGCAGCAGGATCACGGCGGAGCGCCTCGCCCGCATCGAGCGGGCGGAGGACCTGCTGAAGGACCTGGGCTTCGCCCGGTGCCGGGTGCGCGACCACGACACGGTCGCGCGGATCGAGGTGCCGGGCGAGGATTTGTCTCGCGTGCTGGAGCGGCGCGAGCGAATCGTCGAGGGGTTGAAGCAGGCCGGGTACGCCTACGTCACGCTGGACCTGCAGGGCTTCCGCAGCGGGTCGATGAACGAGACGCTGGGTCAGTGATCCCGCCGGCGCGGGGCGGGTCAGTACTTCACGCCGAAGCCGTCGTATTTTCCCGAGGCGGGGGCTGTCTGCCGGCCGACGTCGCGGATGTGGCGACCCATCCGCCCGCACAGGTCGTCGAGGAAGGCCTTGATCTCCTCCGGCTCGCCCTCGACGACGCACTCGACGCGCCCGTCGGGCATGTTGCGAACGTATCCGGTGACGTCGTAGTTCCGCGCCGTCCGCGTCGCCATGTAGCGAAACCCCACCCCCTGCACGTCGCCGCTGAAATGAACGATTCTCTGTTCCCGGCTCATGTCCTCTCCCGCGTCGCGGTGCCGCAAACGCAATTCGCGCCAGTATATGCGCGGCCAGGGCGCGTGCGAAAGGCCGGCCGGGCGAATATGCTTACGACATGAGCGAGTCGGCAGACCACATACGCACGGCCGTCGTTCCGGTGGCGGGGCGCGCGACGCGTCTGCGTCCCCTCTCGACCGTCGTGGGCAAGTGCTTCTGGCCGCTCGCCCACCCCGCCGGTCGCGTGCGCCCGGTCCTGCACTGGATCCTGGCCGATGCGGCCGCCGGAGGGATCGAGCAGGCGCTGCTGGTCGTGTCGCCGGATCAGCGCGCGGTCGTCGAAGCCTATCTCGCAGCAGCCGGGGAGTGCGGAGACGCGGACCTTCCCACGGTGGTCGAGTGCGTCGAGCAGCCGACGCCGGCCGGGCTCGGCGACGCCGTCCTGCGCGCGCGCGGGCTCGTCGGCGATGCGCCCGTGCTGCTAATGCTGGGCGATCACGTTCACCGCCCCGCGGCGGGCAGGCCGTCCTGCACCGCGCAGGTCCTCGAGGCGTTCGCCTCGCGCCCGGCGACGGCGATGATCGGCGTCCAGCCGGCCGGGGAGGCCGAGCTCCTGCGGGTCGGCGCGGTCGCCGGCGAGCCGGTCGGAGAAGACACGTACCTCGCCCGCGATTTCATCGAGAAGCCGACGCCGGCGCAGGCCCGCGCGCGCCTCCGGACCCCCGACCTGCCGGAGGGGATGTTTCTCGCCCACTGCGGACTTTACGCCTTCTCGCCGGCGATCTTTGACTGTCTGGAAGACACGGCGCAGCGCGCGGCGGACGATGCCTGCGAGCTGGAGCTCGCAGCCGCTCAGGAACTCCTGCTGCGCCGCTGCCCTGACTCGTACTTTCTGCGCCGGATTCGAGGCGAGTCGCTCGACACCGGTACGCCGGAGGCGTACGTCCGCGCCTTCGAACGCTTCCGCGCCGCGCCGTGACAACCACAGAGAGCACAGCTTGTCCGCCGGGGTGCATCCCGTTTCAGTAGGTAGTTTTCACGCGGCGAGGGGTTTGGATTGC
>CAZADC010000316.1:0-4752 GCA_964483755.1 uncultured Planctomycetaceae bacterium
CTCATCATCCGGGGCGTGAACGTCTTCCCCTCGCAGATCGAGGAGGCGCTGCTCCGCGTCGAGGCGACGCTGCCGCACTATCTCATCGAGGTCGATCGACCCGGCAACCTGGACACCGTCGCCGTCAGCGTCGAGATCCGCCCCGAGGACTTCTCCGACAGGATGAGCCGGATGCAGGCGCTGCGCGACCGCATCGACCGGGAGATCCAGTCCATCACGGGCCTGCGCGTCGAGGTGAACCTCGTCGAGCCCCAGACGCTCGAGCGGTCTGCCGGCAAGGCGAAGCGCGTCATCGACCACCGCCGCGAGAAGGGCCTGATCTGAGGACGGGTGTCTCCGCGCGCGCCGTCAGGCGCCGATGGCGGGCAGTCCCGTCCCGCTACTCGGAGTACTCGCCGCGCCCCATCGCCTCGCCGATCCCGCGCAACGACGGGAGCTTCCCGTCGAGGTTCTGACGGCGGACCGGGACAAGGTCCACCAGGTCGAATCCGCAGACGCTCAGCACGCGCTCCATCGACACGCAGCAGTGCGGCGCGCCGCCGCCTCCCCCGCCGGCCACGCACACGCCGATCGCCCGCGTGCCGGCGACGCCCTCCTTGCCCTCGGCCCGGACGCACGTCCGTCGCAGGCGGTCCAGGAACGCCCGGATCGACTCGCTCAGGTCGCCGAAGTACACCGGCGTGGCGAAGACGGCGACGTCCGCGTCGCGAATCGTCTCCACCAGCGACGCGAAGTCGTCCTCGATCACGCACTTGCCCTCCGTGCGGCATATGCCCCACCCGGCGTCGTCGCACTGGCGGCAGCGCTCGATCCGCATCTGCGGGAGGTAGTGCGATTCGTGCTCGACACCGGCCGAGGCGAGCCCCTCCAGCACGGCGCCGGCGGCGCGGGCGGTCTGTCCCTTGAGGTTCCTGCTGCCGGAGATCATCACGGCCTTCATAATCGGTCCTTTCAGTCAGGTGAAGCGGCTCGGTTGCACACGGGTACTATACCCGTCCGCCCGGCCTCGGCAAAGCGGGGCCGCGGCCGCACCAGGGCAATCCGCCGATTCGCCGGACGGTGCGGCGAATTCTCTGGCAGGGTCGCCGGGGGGCGGGATAGAATCCGGCAATAGGTTGGGCCGGTGGGGGCCAGACACTCACACGTCACAAGGAGACGCAGCATGAGGCATATCCATGCCAACGGTCGGACAGCGCCGACGCGAACCCGGCACCCGTCGGCGAGAAAGCGCGGTTTCACGCTGATTGAGCTGTTGGTGGTCATCGCGATCATCGCCCTGCTGGTGAGCATTCTCATGCCGTCGCTCCGCAGCGCGCGGACGCTGGCGGCCGTGTCGGCTTGCGGCGTGCAGCTGCGCGGGCTGGTAACCTCCCTGCACCTCTACTGCGCCGAGTGGGACGACAAGCTGCCCTACACCCAGGGCGTCGCGAACATCGAGACGTATGCCATTATGCCGCGGTGGGATCTGGACCACGATGGAGCGATGCGCCCGACCGGATACGGCGTGATGTACGAGGAAGGCTTCATCGACGATCACCGCTCGCTCTACTGCCCGGACGCAAGGGCGTACCAGTCGGCGTCCCAGGTCGCCGACCCGGCGGCCGCGCGGATGGAGCACATCAACAACTTCCACGAGCGATGGGAAAGCCGCAATGAGGCCTGGTGGTGGGAAGGCGGCGAGATATGGATGCGCTGCGACTACGTGCTGGGGTACTGGTGCGATCAGGGAACCTACCCCGGTCCCCTGCCGTTCGGTTGGAGCGAACCGAAGACGCTCACCAACTACGCCACCAAGCGGACGCTCATCGCGGCTGACGCGTTCGATTTTCTCTGGGGCGAACGCCCCTACCACTGCCGTTCGCACAATGACGTGCAGTACATGAATGTCGCAACCACGGGGGGCGCCGTCGTGACCATCCAGGATCTGCTGGACCCGGACAACATTTCCGCCATCCAGACCGCCGGCGGGAACGACTACTCCAAGGCGGAAAACAGCCGTCCGTTCTGGAACTGGTGGTCATACTACGCCAAGGGGCGACTGCCGTAGTACGAGGCAGCGCAGATCAGAGGCCGTTGCCGACGCTCGGCTGCGCTTATCGTCGACCTGTTGCCGGGTCCGCCTCGCTGCGCCCGAGGCGCCGCCAGTTAACCACGACGAACACGGCTCCCGCCAGCGGCGCCGCGGCGAAGCTCCCGAACGCCGCCGCGTAGCCCCAGTTCTCCACCGCGAAGCCCGCCGCCGTGCTGCCGATCCATCGCGGCACGCCGACCGCCAGCCCCATGAACAGCGCCATCGCCAGCCCGCGGCGCTGCGTCGGGGCAGAGCGGCGAATCAGCTCGATCGCCGCCGCCCAGTACATCCCGAACGTCATCCCGTGCAGGAGCTGCGTCGGCAGGATTACGTACAGCGAGTCGGTCTGCGCGTAGATCGTCAGGCGGATCGTCCCGGCTGCCATGGCGGCGAGCAGCATCGCCGGAATCCCCATCCTCCGCACCAGCGCGCCGGCGTAGAACAGCAGCGGAATCTCCGCGGCCGCCCCGATCGCCCAGACCCACGCCCCCTGGTCCATCCCGGCCACGTCGTGCAGGTACAGCGTGAAGAAGGCGTAGTAGCAGCTCATGCCGGTCTGGTGCAGCGCGGCCGCCACGAGCAGAACCCAGAACGCCCCGGCGATGCGGTCGCCCCGTGACGCTCCGTCTTCACCGACGCCGACGCGGGCTGCGCCGGGATCGACTTCGTCGCCGTCGGTCATCCCGCGGCGCACCGGGCGGCGGTGGCGGTCCGGGAGGAGCAGGGAGCTCGCCAGGCACAGCCCGGCCGTCACGAGCATCGCGATCATGATCGACGTGCTGGAGTCCTCGTCGATCAACCCCGCCAGGCGGACGCCCAGCAGGGTCAGCACGAACCCGGCGCTGCCCCATACGCGGACCTGCCCGTAGCGGCGCTGCGGGTCGGACAGCTCGGCCGAGGCAAGGGCGTCGGTCAGCGGGATCGTCGGGCGCGCCGTGGCGCCTACGCCGATGACCAGCACGGCCGCCAGCCCCGCCCCGGCCGCAACGTTCAGCGGCAGCATGAAGGCCGGGAATCCCGCCAGGCACGCGGCCAGGATCCACCGTCGCTTGCCGAGGCGGTCGGCGAGGTACCCCGCGGCCAGCGGCGCGGCAATGCCGGCGACCGCGAAGAGTCCCTGGAGGTACCCGACCTGCGCCTTGGAGAACCCCCGCGCCTCCAGGAAGAGCTGGAAGTACGGCAGCACGGTCGCCATGAAGGCGAACAGCAGGAAATAGTGGACGGAGAATCGGATCACGGCGCCTGTCGAGCCTTCTTCGGGAACGCCGCATCGTAGACGCCGCACAGCCCGGACGCAATCGCGACGCCGCGTTTGTCTTCCCCGGATCGAACGGGTATGCTGCCGGGCTTTCCCCGGTCCGGAGACCGGCCGCGTGCACCGGTTTGCGACGTCGTCGCCCCGCCGGCGTGCGAAGCGGACGACCGTGAACCCGCCGTGAACGCCAACACCAACAATCGCCCGTTTGCCCCCGCCGCCTGGCCGTTCTTCTACGGGTGGGCGATCCTCGGTTTCGGCACCATCGGCCTGGTGAGCAGCGCCCCCGGGCAGACGATCGGCGTCTCGACGTTCACGGACCACCTCATCGCCGCCGTGGGAATCTCCCGCGACACGCTGTCGCTGGCGTACATGTGCGGAACGGTCGGCAGCGCCCTGCTGCTGACGCACGCGGGCAAGCTGTACGACCGATACGGCGCGCGGCGGGTCGGCGTGGCGACATGCCTCGCCCTGGGCGGGGTGCTGGTCGCGCTCAGCCAGTGCGACCGGATCATCGCCGCGATCGGCGGCGCTACGGGCGTCGAGGCCGACTGGATTGCGTTCGGCGTCATGCTGCTTTCGTTCTTCGCGTTGCGGTTCAGCGGACAGGGCGTGCTGGCGATGGCTTCCCGCAACATGGTGCTCAAGTGGTTCGAGCGCCGCCGCGGACTGGCGATCGGCATCAGCGGGGTGGTCGTCTCGCTGGGCTTCTCGCTGACGCCGCAGATCTTCGACGGCATGATCGGGTGGTGGACCTGGCGCGGCGCCTGGCTGGTCACGGCAGCGTTCGTCGGGCTCGGCGTCTCCACGCTCGCGCTGATCTTCTTCCGCGATAATCCGGAGGATTGCGGGCTCCGCCCGGACGGCGACCCGCCCGAAGCCAACGACGACGGCGACCGCGGCCCGAAAATTCACCCCGTCCGACAGTTCACGCTCGCCCAGGCGCGCCGCTCATACAGCTTCTGGATGTTCACGTTCGCCATCGCCATGTTCGGGCTCTACGTCACCGGACTGACCTTCCACGTGACCTCGATCTTCGAACATGCCGGCATGGACGAAGACGCCGCCGTGGCAATCTTCCTGCCGGCGTCCGTGATCTCCGTCGTCGTCCGCCTGGCGGCCGGGTGGATCAGCGACCACGTCCGCCTGAAGTACC
This sequence comes from uncultured Planctomycetaceae bacterium, assembly GCA_964483755.1. Classification (GTDB taxonomy): domain Bacteria; phylum Planctomycetota; class Phycisphaerae; order SM23-33; family SM23-33; genus CAZADC01. Next base: position 4,483 of record CAZADC010000316.1, read on the forward strand.
TGCTGATGATCCAGCTCGCAGGTCTCGTGTGCTCGATGCTCGGCGTAGTCTATCTGGCGGCGGGGTGGACGGTCTGGCTGGTCATCGCCGGCAACGGCGTGTGCATGGCGATGGTCGGATTGCTGTCGGGAATGGCCTGGCCGCGGTTCTTCGGGCGCGAGCACCTCGGGGCCATCAGCGGCCTGAACATGTCGGTGATCGTTCTGGCCAGTGCGGTCGGGCCGTGGCTGTACAGCAAGGCGATGGCGGCGACGGCCTCCTACGCCCCCG
>CAZADC010000317.1:0-4747 GCA_964483755.1 uncultured Planctomycetaceae bacterium
CGCACGTGACGCACTTCGACGACGCCGACATCACCGACCTGGAGGCCTTCCGCCGCCAGACCAACCGGGAGCTCGAGGAGATGGGCGAGCACCCCGGTCTGCTGGCGTACATCCTCCGTGCGGTCGTCGACGCGCTGAAGCTCCATCCGATCGTCAACGCCTCGCTCGATCTCGAAGCCGGCGAGGTGATCTACAAGGAGTACATCAGCCTCGGCCTGGCCGTCGACACCGACCGCGGCCTGATCGTGCCCGTCATCCGCAACGCCGAATGCATGAGCATCATCGAGCTCGCCCACGGCGTCGCCGACGCCGTGGAAAAGGCGCGGTCCGGCGAGTTTGAGACCGACGACCTGCAGGGCGGCACCTTCAGCGTGAGCAACCTCGGCAGCGTCGGCGGCCGGTACGCCACGCCGGTCATCAACCATCCGGAATCGGCGATTCTCCTGCTCGGCCGCTCGCGCGAGGAGCCGGTCGCCGTGGACGGAGAGGTCAAGGTCCGCACGATCCTCCCGCTGAGCCTGACCTACGACCACCGCCTGATCGACGGCGCCGACGCCCAGCGGTTCCTCAACGACGTCGTCGCCGTGCTCGAATCCCCCACCCGTCTGCTGACGCAGTAGGCGCGCGAACCCGCACCAGAGGAGTCAACCGACATGCCCACGAAGATATCCGACAAGGTGTACTGGGTCGGCGTCGTCGACTGGGGACTGCGCCACTTCCACGGCCACGAGCTGAGCACCCACCGCGGCTCGACGTACAACGCCTATCTGATCCGCGACGAGAAGACCGTCCTCGTCGACACCGTCTGGGAACCGTTCGCCGGGGAGTTCATCGAGAACCTGCGCGAGGTGTGCGACCCGTCTGAGATCGACGTGATCGTCGCCAACCACAGCGAGATCGACCACTCCGGCGGCCTGCCGGCGCTGATGCGCTGCTGCCCGGACGCCGAGGTGATCGTCTCGCCCCGGGGCGAGGACAGCTTCCCCGGCCACTTCCACGAGGACTGGAACCTGCGCCCCGTCAAGACGGGCGACCGGCTGGACGTCGGCGAAGGCGAGCTGATCTTCGTCGAGGCGCCGATGCTCCACTGGCCGGACAGCATGTTCACCTACTACACCGGCGCGAACCTGCTGATGCCCAACGACGCGTTCGGGCAGCACTACGCGACCGCCTACCGCTTCAACGACCAGGTCGACCAGGCCGAGCTGTACGACGAGGCGCTGAAGTACTACGCCAACATCCTCACCCCGTTCAGCCCGCAGGTGCTCAAGAAAATCGACGAGCTGCTGTCGCTCGAGCTGCCGGTGGACGTGATCGCCCCGAGCCACGGCGTGATCTGGCGCGACGAGCCGATGCAGATCGTCGAGACGTACCGGAAGTGGGCCTCGCAGGAGCCCGAGCCGCGGGCGGTCATCCTCTTCGACACGATGTGGCACGCCACCCGCCGCATGGCCGAGGCGATCGGCGACGGACTGGCGGCCGAGGGGGTGGATCACAAGGTGCTGCACATGTCCGCCACCGACCGCAACGACGCCCTGGTGGAGGTGTTCCGCTCGCGGGCGATCGTGGTCGGCTCGCCGACGCTCAACAACGGGCTTCTGCCGACGATCTCCCCGATCCTGATCGACCTGAAGGGGCTGCGGTTCCGCAACAAGATCGGCGCCGCGTTCGGCAGCTACGGCTGGAGCGGGGAGTCGGTGAAGGTCATCGAGCAGATCTTCGAGGACTGCAGAATCCCGCTGGTCCGCGAGGGCATCCGGGCCAAGTGGCAGCCGACCGCCGACGACCTGGAGGCCTGCCGCGCCTTCGGACGGGAGATTGCCCGGGCGACGCTGAACGGCGAGTGATCGTGCGGCGCCTCCGCGATCGGCGCATCAGGAAGGGGCTCTCGCAAGCCCCTCGCCCGATCCCTCGTCCCGCCGTAAGCTGTCTGGTGCCGGGTCAGGCCGCCGCGGCGACCGCCTCGTCTCCCTTCGCCGCCTGGAAGATCGGCATGTCGAACTCCAGGCCGACGCGGTAGCCGTCCTCGACCGCCCGGCATCGCACCACGGTCGCGTAGGTGTTTCTCCGCCCGTCCGAGTCGCTCAGGGGAAGGCACAGCAGCATGCGCTGCCCGGGGTAGAGCGGTCGGTCGGTCAGGGCTCCCATCCCGCCGCGGGAGATGTCCTGCGTCTCGAGGAGGTTAGTCACGTCGCCCCCGTCGGGGTCCAGGCGGATCGCGCGGATCTGCATGCGGACCTGGGTTCTCGGGAAGCGTCGCCGTTCGAGCGGGCGGTCGTGTTGCTGAATCATATTCGATCTCCTGAGGATCGGACCATTCGCAACATCGTCGCCCGGACGGGGGGCCTTGAATAGCGAAGCGAAAAAACCGAAGCGGCTTCCGCCGACCGGCGCGATTACAATGTCGGCGTGCCGGAACCCCGAGACAATGAAGGCCTGGTCGTCCTCGCCGGCGCCGGTCCAGGCGCCGCCGGGCTGGTCACCGTCGCGGCCGCCGAGTGGCTGGCGCGGGCGGACGTGGTCGTCTACGACCGACTGGTCGATCCGTCGCTGCTCGACCGCTGCCGCAACGACGCCGAGCGAATCTACGTCGGCAAGAGCCCCGGCGAGCCGACCCGCACCCAGGAGCAGATCAACGAGCTGCTGGTCGATCGCTGCCGGGCAGGACGGCTGGTGGTGCGACTCAAGGGCGGAGACCCGTACGTCTTCGGACGCGGCGGCGAGGAGGCGGAGCACCTGGCCCGGTGCGGGTGCGCGTTCCGCGTGATTCCGGGCGTGACGGCCGCCCTGGCGGCGGGGGCCTGCGCCGGCATCCCGCTGACCCACCGCGCCGCAGCGTCCGCCGTCACCTTCGTCACCGGGCACGAGGATCCGACCAAGGATGGGTCGTCGCTCGACTACTCCGCCCTCGCCCGCACCGACACAATCGTCCTCTACATGTCCGTCGGCACACTCGCGGAGGTCACGCGACGGCTGATCCGCGCCGGGCGCGGCGGGCGGACCCCCGCGGCCGTAGTGGCGTCCGCGGCCTCGCCGCGACAGCGGACCGTCCGCGGAACGCTGGACTCCATCGCCGGCGACTGCGAGCGCGCAGGGCTGCGTCCCCCGGCCGTGGTGATCATCGGGAATGTCGCCGCGACCGACACCGCCCTGCCCTGGTACGAGCGGCTGCCCCTGTTCGGACAAACCATCATCACCACCCGCCCCGCCGAACGTGACGAGCCGCTATCGCGAAGACTCGCCGAGCTCGGCGCCGAGGTGATTGCAGCGCCCGCCATTGCGATCTGTCCGCCGGCGTCGAGCGACGAGCTGGACGACGCCCTGGGGCGCATCGGCGGATTCGACTGGCTGGTGCTCACGAGCGCCAACGGCGTCGCCGCCGTTTTCGATTGCCTCGACGCGCTCGGCGCGGACGCCCGCGCGCTGGCGCCGGTCCGGGTAGCGGCGATCGGCTCCGCCACGGCGGCCGCGCTGCAAGAACACGGCCTGCGGGCCGACCTGACGCCGGGCAGCTACACCTCCGCCGCCTTGGCGGCCGCGCTGGTCGAGGCCGGCGCCGGCGAAAGCACGAAGCTCCTGCTGGCCCGCGCGGATATCGCTGGCGACGAGCTGCCCGGCGCCCTTCGCGCCGCGGGTGCGGAGGTCGAGGAGGTCGTCGCCTACCGGACGGTCCGCCCCGCCGGCCTGCCCGACGCCGCCGTCGACGCGCTGGGCGCCGGGCGCGTGGACTGGATCACGTTCACCAGCGCCTCGACGGTGGACAACTTCCTGGATCTGTGCCTCCAGGCCGGCGTCGGACCGGGGCAGACGAGGCTCGCAACAATCGGTCCGGTCACCGCCGCCGCCATCCGCAAGCGGGGTCTCACGCCCGCCGTCGTCGCCGATCCCCACACGCTGGAAGGCCTGGTCGACGCGATCCTCTCGTCAGCCGCGGAGGAATGAGCGGCACGCAGCAGGCCGGAACTCGCGAGAGGCGCCGGTCGCTCAGCCGGTGGAGGCGGGCTTTCTTCGATAGGCGCCGGGCGGGGCGAACAGCAGGATCGCCGCCAGCATGCTCCCCGCCGCGAGCACGAGCAGCCCGCGCTTTCGCGCCGGGCTGCGAAGCTTGTCGGCCGCGCCGAGAAGCCAGGAGGGAACCGGCTCGGGGCGCGGAGCGGGATCCGGCAGCACGAGCCCGGGCGGATACGCCGGGCGGGACGTCTCGTCGACCACGAGCACCCGCCCCGCCGGGAGCAGGCGCAGGTGATTGATCGCGTAGCGCTCCGTGAGCACCGGGTCGGACCGGAACGCCTCGATCAGCCGTTGGTTGGCGGCGACGACCGCCCGCTGATCGGCGACGTCCGCCGCCTTGCAGTCCCGCTCGTACTCGGCCCGGCGAAGACGGGCGTACTCGGGAAGGAGCACGACCAGCGCGAGCGTGGCGACGGACATGCCCGCCAGCAGCGCGAAGCCCGTGAACCGACCGGCCGCGAACAGCCATCCGTGGCCGTCTTCTTCGTCGGAAGCTCCGCTAGCCTTTCGTCCAGGTCGAGGCGCCATAGACCGCCCTGTCTCCGAGAGCCTCTTCGATTCGCAGGAGCTGGTTGTACTTGCAGACGCGATCGGTCCGGCTGGCCGAACCGGTCTTGATCTGCCCGGTGTTCTTCGCGACCACGAGGTCGGCGATGGTGGTGTCCTCGGTCTCGCCCGAGCGGTGCGACACGACGGCCGTCATTCCGTTGCTCATGGCCAGGTCGATCGCGTTGTT
>CAZADC010000318.1:0-4746 GCA_964483755.1 uncultured Planctomycetaceae bacterium
TGCCCCGGGCGCCTGGCGCGGGCCGGAGACGAAGGTCTACCTGTTCACCTCCGAGAAGTTCCAGGAGCGCACGCCCGGCGAGAGCGTCCCGGCCGACGCGGAGTAGCGCCGGCCTTCCCCTCAGCTCAAGAGCAGTGTCCTTCCAGAATCCGAGCGCGGTGTCCTTCCAAGGGCACCGCGGCGGGGGGATGCGACATGGCGCGTCACGGGACGCGGCGGCCTGGGAAGGCCGCCGCGCTGAGAGAAGGTCGCCGCGCTGAGAGAAGCCCGTGGCGCTATCCAGAGCCGCTATGCCTCTTGGTCGGTCTGCCAGTACCCCGGGCGGCCGTAGTAGCCGTGGAGTTGCTGCTCGTATCCGCGGTGGACGGGCTGGTCGCCGTCCCATTCCGGGCTTTCCTTGATCTTGTCGGACGCCAGGTCGACGGCCACCTCCCGCTCGGTCCAGTCGACCTTGTGCAGCCAGTTGACGGCCAGGAGGACCAGCTTGCTGCCCGGGATCCATCGCTGGATGTCCACGACGACGTACCGGAGCTTCCAGTCCGCTGCGTCGGCGATGCACCCCTGGATGTCCCCGAAGCGCTTGTCGACGGCCTGGAGAGCGTATCCGTCGATTTCCTTCACGCTGCGCAGCGTCGGTTCTTCGGGGTCGCCCTGCGGGGGAGCGTGCTCGGCCGGCGGGGGCGGAACCGGCGCGGACGTCATCCAGTAGGCGTCCCATCCGTAGTAGCTGATGAGCTGCTGCTCGTGCTGCCGCGACACCGGCTGGTGCGACTCGAGCGACGGCGCCTCCTTGACCCGCTCGGTTGTCAGGTCCACGGGCAGGCGGTGATTCTCGTAATCCGGCGCCCCGGCGTCGGCGGAGTTGATCAGCACCCTCCGGCCGGGCAGGAGATCGCCCGTGTCGACGACGAAATACCGGATTCTCCAGTCGCGATCGTCGAAGAGCATGTCGTCGACTTCGCCGATGTCGCCGTCGGTCGCCGCCAGGCGGAAGCCCAGCAAGTCATTCACATTGCGTAGCATGCGCGCCTCCATTCCGTCGGTTGCCGCGTGCACGGCCGATTCGGTTATCACTCTAGCGGAGCGGACCGGGGTTTCCAAACGCCGCGGCGCCGCCGCCGTTTCGGCGAAAGCCGTTATCGTCTTGCAGAGGCCTCGCAGATCGGTCTAATTGCCGCATGGAGATTCTCAACACGCTCGCCCCGCTGGCGCTGCTGATCGGGCTCGGCGTGGTGCTGCGCCGCACGCGATTTGTGCCGCCGGAGCTGTTCAGGCAGACCAACCGCCTGGTCTACTGGATCGGGTTGCCGGCGCTGCTGTTCTACAAAACCGCCCAGGAGACCGACCAGGCGGGCGCGGCGATGCGGATCTTCGCGGTCCTGCTCGGCGCGACGGCGGGGTGCGTCGTGCTGGCTTACCTCGTGGCGTGGGCGCTGCGCCTCCGCGGGCGATCCGTCGGGGCGTTCGTCCAGGGGGCGTACCGCGGAAATCTCGCCTACGTCGGGCTGCCGGTGGTGCTGTACTCGCTGGCCGAATCGCTGCCGGGCGGCGACCACTCCGACGCCATGGCCGCGGTGGCGATCGCGCCGCTCATCCCGATCTACAACGCCCTGGCGGTGATCGTGCTGCTCGTCGGCCGGGGGCGCGAGCGCTCGGCATCCGGCTGGTGGCGGAAGGTGATCGTCGGCATCGTCACCAACCCGCTGGTCCTCGCCTGTGTGGCCGGACTGCTCTACGCCCAGACGCCGCTGGGGCTGCCGAAGCTCGTCGAGCGGACGTGCATGGCGCTGGGGCAGATGTCGCTCCCGCTGGCGCTGCTCAGCATCGGGGCGACGCTGACGCTCCGCTCGCTGCGCGGCAGCGCGGGCCCGGCCGTGGTCGCCGCGACGATCAAGGTCGCCGTCGCCCCGCTGCTGGGCTTCGCGCTGGCGGCGCAGCTGGCCCTGCCGCCCCTGCACACCCGCATCGCGCTGCTGTTCCTCGCCTGCCCCACGGCCGTCATGTCGTACGTCATGTCGGAGCAGCTCGGATCCGACGGCGAGCTGTCGGCGAAGATCGTCGCCGTCTCGGTCTTGGGGGCGCTTCCCGCACTGGCGGTCATCCTTCTGGTCACCTGACCCGGCCGGGAATGCGGGGATACCCCCGAGGGTTATCACCCATAGTTTTCTTTTTGTCAGTAGCCGGATTGCCCTTTCGGTGGTAGACTGCGGGGCGAAGTGGAGGAGTGTGGTCGGAAGGCCGCGAAGGAGCCTGGAAGGAGGTCGTACAATGCATCGCAGTGCGCTCGCTCTTATATGTCTGACGTGTGTCGTCACAACGGCCGGGGCAACGGTGTATACCGGGTCGCTTTCCTACACGCCGCCGCTGGACGGTGCCGACGGACTCGTCGGTCTGGGCTCCACGTGGGACGGTCCGATGACGCTGTCCTGGGTGGTGACGGACGAGGAATCACATCCCGCCGGGTTCCCGTGGAAGTACGCCTACACGCTGGTCACGCCCGGACCGGGGGCCTCGCCCAGCCACGCGATCATCGAGGTCTCATCGAACTTCACGACGGCGGACTTCACGTCCGTCAGCGGCTCGACGGAACAGGAAGTGGCGGACTTCCAGCCGGGCGGCGGCAATCCCGACATGCCCGGGGCAATTCACGGGCTGAAGTTCGACGGCTTGGACGAGTCCTCGACACTGGTCCTGAGCTTCTTCTGCAGCCGCCTGCCGGTCTGGGGCGATTTCTACTCGAAGGACGGCAAGGTCGGCGGTCTCGACAACACGATGCACAACGCAGGCTTCACCGTCGCCGACCCCACCGACCCGCCGGCCAGCGGTTCGGTTGACGGGCTGCACCTGCTCGTGCCCGACACCGTGCCGGAGCCGACGACGCTCCTGGTCGTCGGCGGGCTGACGGCCGCCGGACTCGCGCGCCGACGCAAGGCGCGCTGAGCCCTGCCGGACGCGCGCCGTCGCAATGACCCGTCAGCGGTCCGACCGCCCCGGTCTGCCGCCGTTGCTGGGCCCGTCCGACCAGGCGCCCTGCCTAGAATGGTCCGTTCGCCGAAGGAAAGGACCATCCCATGTTCATCGATTACATCACGCTCATGCTGCTCAACATGGCGGCCGGGCTCCTCATCCTCGCCTTGTACGTGCTGATCGGCCTGCCGCGCCCGGACCAGCGGTTCTGGGCGGCGGGTCTGGGCATCGCCGGCGTCGTGGCGCTGGCGACCGGACTGCACATGACGCTGACCTGGCCGATCCCGAAGCTCGAACAGGCGAACCTGACGTGGGCGAACATCGCCTACGGCGAGACGACGACGATGCTGGGCGCCCTGTTCCTCGGGGCCGCCCTCTGCATCGGGCTGCGACGGCGGCTCGAGGCGGTGGCGATCTACGGCGTGGTGGCCTCGGCCGTCGCGTTCATCATCGGGGCGGCCGCGCTGCAACTCGGGCTCAGCAACGCGCCGGCGATGACGGCGACGGGCTACTTCGTCACCGGGGCGGCGGGGATGCTGATCCTGCCGACGGTGCTCCTCCGGCGAAGCGTGGCAATGCGGATCGTGACGGCCGCGGTGCTCCTCGCGGCCGCGGGGTTGTGGGGCTTCGTCGGCCTGGGCGGGTACTGGATGCATCTCCAGAAGTTCTCGCAATGATCGTGGCGACCACCTGACCGGCTGCGTCAAGCATCATATCAACAAGGCTTGTCGCCTCTGTGGGCACCATCGCAGTCGCAACGCCTGTGTGCGGCGATCGAAAGGCTGCCTGCAGGCTGAAGAACCCCGGCCGCGGCGGGGGGTGCGTAACAGGGATGTCCGGTGCTTTCCTGCTGTACGGCCGCGCTTGACTCCCTCGGGCGGGGACCTATGCTCTACCGCTCCATCGTAACCCGTAACGCCTTCGGAAGGATGTACCATGAGCGCCACCAGCAGGACACTCAACGCGGCCGTCATCGGACTCGGCATGGGCCGGGGACACCTCGACGGTTACCACAACCACCCCCGGGCCCGTGCGACCGCCATCTGCGACGTCGACGCCGACCGCCTCGCCGATCGCGCCAAGACCTACGGCATCCCGGATGAGCGATGCTTCACCGACTATAAGAAGATGCTCGCGGCCGCCGACGAGCTGGATCTGGATTGCGTGAGCGTGGCGCTGCCCAACGCCCTGCACGCCCCGGTAACGAAGGACTGCCTCAAGGCCGGGCTGCACGTGCTGTGCGAGAAGCCGATGGCCATGAATGCCCGCCAGGCCCGCGCGATGCTCGACGCGGCTGAGAAGGCGGGGCTCAAGCTGATGATCAACTTCTCCTTCCGCTTCACCGAGCAGTCACAGGCGCTCAAGCGGATCGTCGACGACGGGGCAATCGGCGACGTCTACTTCGGGCGGACCGTCTGGCACCGGCGGCGCGGGCTTCCGGGCTTCGGCGGATGGTTCGGACAGAAGGCGAAATCCGGCGGCGGGCCGATCATCGACCTCGGCGTCCACCGGCTCGACCTGGCGATGTGGCTGATGGGCAACCCCCGCCCGTTGACCGTCAGCGGCAGCGCGTTCGACTTCATCGGCTCGCGCCTCGCGAAGGAGCAGAAGAAGGACTTCGACGTCGAGGATCTGGGCTGCGCTTTGATCCGCTTCGACAACGGCGCGACGCTGATCCTCGAGGCGAGCTGGGCGGGCTTCACCGAGAAGCGCGAGGACATGATCACCCAGCTCTACGGCACGACCGGCGGGATCATTCAGCGGAACGTCGGCGAGGGA
>CAZADC010000319.1:0-4659 GCA_964483755.1 uncultured Planctomycetaceae bacterium
ACCGCAGGGCCTCCTCCAGGCTCTCCCGCGGCCGCTTCTGCCAGCCCTTCAGGACGGGAACCTTCCCCTTCAGCGGGGTGAACGACCAGCCGCGCCGGTATCCGTCGCGGACGCTCGCGGCAAGCAGGTTGTCAGAGTTGCCGGCACGGGCGTCTGAAGTGGCTTCCGCCTGTTGGTCAGAGCGTGGGCCGCTTACGAGCATGTCTGACTGTCTTCCCCCCGCCAGCACGCAGCCCATATCGAAGATGGGCCGAGTGAAGCGTTGAATCGAGGCCAGAGCACAAATAGGATTGCCTTCCCTGGCACAGTTCGTGATGGAAAGAGATTCGGAAACCGAGCTTGAGGAAGACCATGCCTGCAAGAGCCATAGCTGGCATCTTCACTGCGGCTGTCGTCAGCTTGACCTGTGGATGTGCTGGTTACACTCCCGTCAGCTTTGACTCCGAACCGCGGGGAGCCAGCGTTCGATACAATGGCACCCCCATCGGCGTAACGCCGTTTACCTATAGCGTTCCCTGGACGGACTGGTACTTCGTTGCCGAGAAGGATGGCTACGAGAGAGCTGAGATCTTCTACCGCTATGGATCGGGACCTTACAGCGTCTTCTTCAGGCTGCAGCCGGCATCGGCGGGCGCTGTCGCTTCTTCCTCCGTAAGCCACCAAGTGGTCAGTTGCGATCTCCGCCTTATACGGGTCTCGGACGGCTCGGGCATCGCACATGCGAGTGGACGAGCAACATCCGAGAAACTTGATGTGCTTGCCAGAGGTCTGGCCGAGAAGCTCAAGGAAGGTATGGTCATCAAGAGCGAGTCGGTCGCCGTCGTCAGCTTGCGCAACCGTTCCGGCACAGCTCGAGGTCGCGTCATCACGGACGAACTGGCTGACAAAGTGCAGGGGGCTCTGATCGACACCGGCTGGTTTGACGTCAAGGAGCGCATTGACCTGCGGGGTGTCCTGGATGAGAGGGAGCTCGATACCGCCGGGATCGTGAAGAACAGAACCGTCAGGACGAGGTTGACCGGCGTGAAGTACGTCGTCATCGGGGGCGTTACCGTGACCGAACCGTAGCCTGTTGGTCGGCCTCGACTGACTTTCACAGCTTGTTCGCATTGGCTCCCCCGATGGCATCCTGTACGTCCTCGATCCCACGGGCCAGGACATAGATGCCGCCGCGGCTGCGGATCTTGCGCTGCATGCGTTTCTGGACCGCCGACTGCCGGCCGCGCTTCGACTTGCACTCGATGCCGACGAAGCGTCCGCCGGGCAGCAGGGCGGTGATGTCCGGCCAGCCCGGCGGAACGGTGTCGGCGCCGAACGACCCGGCGCGGTAGGCGGCACCGGCATCCGTCACGGCCGCCAGACAGCCGTGGCTTCGCAGCCAGGCCAGAATCGTCTTCTGCAGCGCCCGTTCGGGCTTGTGGCGCTTCCGCCGCGGGGCAAAGGCCTCGGATTCGCGCAGGCTCATCGTGGTCCCCCTGATGGAACGTCCTGGCCGTCTGCCGAGTCCGGCCAGTCGCGGACGAAGTCGCCGCCGGGCCCGAAGCGGCATACCGGCGGGGCAGGAGGGGTGTCGTCCTGGGCGAACTCCCAGCCGGCCTTCCAGCAGGCGTGCAGCTCGCCGCCGGGCGGATGGGGGTTGCCGACAAGCCCCCCGCGCCGGGCCTGAAAGCCCCGGTAGAAGGCGTGCATCCGCCGGCCTTCCCTGGCGGCCTTCGCCTTCTCGATGATCCGTCGCCTGAGCGGGTTCATGCGCCCCGTCCCTCGCCCCGATGGGGCAGCCATGCGATCTGTCCGGTCCGCTCGACCTGCCGCGCGTAGATCACGACGCGCCGCTCGATCTCCATCTGCTCCTGCGGATGCCGCATCCGCGGGCTGCAGGTGACCGGCCGCGGCGGCAGCGCCGTCGAAGGTCGAATCGCCCGCCCCGCGCTGTCGGTCTCTTCCCGGCTCATGGCTTCTCCGCGCCGCGCCCGGCCCGGCCTCCGTCAGAAGGGAACGATCCTGCCCGGCCCCTCGGCCAGCATGACGGCCCAGTCGGCGGGACTGAGCTCGTGCGGTTGCCTGCCGGGGAACAGCTCGGCCAGGACGCGGAACCACTCGGCTTCCGTCGCCTGCTGGTCCCACTTGTCCGGCGGGCAGTGCCCGACGAACTCCGTCCACGCCTGGTCCATGGTCGCCTGCTTCGGCGCCTGTCGGGCGGGTGTCGAGGACGCCGGCGGGGCGGTCGTGGTGGCGGAGGTGTTCGGGGCAGACGAGCTCGCCGGTCCGGACGCCTCGGCCGGCCGTGCCCCCACCAGGGCGCGGAACTTCGCGCCGAGACGGTTGCTGACGCTCCGTCGCAGCTCGGCGTCGGCCTTCGGCACACCGCCGGCCTTCGCGCCGTGGGGGTTGAGGAACTGGACCTTCAGGTCCTGCCGGCCGTTGTACTCCTCGAAGCCCAGCTTCACCTGGACGGGCCTCTCGGCCAGGCTCGCGGCGCTGTCCTGCAGCCAGAACGGGTCGCGCCCGTCCCAGCCCAGCGCCGCCTGCAGCGACTCGATCGTCCGCTGGTTCAGCGTGTGGTCGCGCTTCTCCAGGACGTGATAGCCGGTGATTTCCAGACCCTCGTCGTAGCAGTCGGTCCAGTCGCCGCGGACGAGCTCCTCGATCAGGCGGTAGCGGATCACCACCTGCAGGAGCCGGTTGGCCTGGGTCTCGGCCAGGCCGATCTCGACGGGGTACGCGTGAAAGAGTCCTTCGCGATTCGGGAGCATGCTTCGTGTCTCCTCTCTAGCGGACGAACCGCTGCCAGACGGCCGGGTCGTTGCGCCCCACGCCGCAGGCCTGGTCGCAGGTGCGGCTCTTGGCCATGCAGTGCGGTAGCTCCACGGGGTAGAGCGTCCGGGTTCCGGTTCCCTTGCCCTTGCCGTCCTCGACGTCCACGTCGTAGCCGAGGAACAGCACGTGGTCGGCCCACTCGCGGACCCGCAGGCGGACGGAGCTCTTGCCGCTGCCCGGCGACTGCAGCCGCGGCTCGTACCGCAGCCAGTTCGGCCCGGCGGGGTTGGGCACCTCCGTGGTGCAGTCGTGGGCGATCAGGACGACGTGCCGGCCGGCCCGGACGTGGCCGTCCAGGTCGCCCAGCAGCGCCAGGAAGGTCTCGTAGATGTGGGTGAACTGCTTGCCCCAGCCGTAGTCCTCGAGACGCTCGGCCTTGCGGCCGTTGTCGGTGGGGACGTTCTCGATCACCCACGCGGCGGCGAGCTCCTCGGCGCGGGTCGCCGAGTCGATGACGACCGTGCGGATGTCCTCCCAGCCGCCGGCGCGGAGTGCGGCGCGGAGATCCCGCCAGGTCTCGACGCCGTCGACGACGCGGAGGTCCAGCTCATCGGGCAGCTGCGGGCGAAGGACCGGCAGCGACCGCTCCAGGTCGAAGACCGCCACCGGACCGGGGGCGCTGCAGGCCAGCGTGGTCTTGCCGGTCCCGCCGCCTCCGTAGAGGCAGACGCGGTGCCCCTGCGGCTCCAGTCGGCCGAAGGTGACCTTCCGACCGGCGGGCGGTTCCTGTCGGCCGGGTGCGGTCCGCGCCTGCCGGGCGGCCGGCGGTTGCGTTCGTGTGGTGGGCTGCTGCGTGCTCGGTGCGCTCATCCGTCTTTCTCCTGTGTCTGCTCTGATCTCGGCCGGGAAGGAACTCGGCCTTCCGTGGGCCGGTCGGGTTGGCCTGGCGCCCGGCGCCATCAGTTGGCGTCAGTCGGCGCCCCGCGGCGGTGAGGTACTCGGTCATGGCCGGGTGACGTGTCGCGCCGTATCGCCTAGCCGGTCATACGCCCATCTCCGCCAGCTCGCGCTCGGCCTTCTCGACGGCCGCGCGACGCTGCTCGTCATCGCGGCTGCGCGGGGAAGAGGTCGCGGCGGGGCGCCCGTCGTCGGGCTTGAAGTAGTCGGCGTCGGCCGTGGCGAGCGCCTGGCCGAACTCGCCCAGCCACCGGGCCGTCGTGTAGAGCTTGCCGCCGATCCGGACGTGCCGGAGGCGGACGCGGCTTCTGTCGCGCGCCAGCACGCCCTTGCGGCACCACCGCCAGATGCAGTTGACCGATGGTCGCCCGGGGGCCAGCGCGGCCGCCTGCGTCAGCGTGATGAGCTCCTGCGTCTCGTGCATTGGATTCTCCCGAAGCGGTTGCCTTCGCGATCCGGCCTGCCCGCCGGCAGGCGAGTGCACGAGTTCTAACGGACGTGACCGCGGCGTGACTGTGACCGGGCAAGGTGACCAACTGTGACGTGGCGGGGGTGCCGAAAATGCCCTGATGAAGCAACTCCCGCGAGGTAAAAGAATCTTCAGAGAATGCAGTCACGTGAGATCACGCAACTGCGGGCCGATGCGGCAACGCAGGCGTAAGCTCCGGCCCGCGCGGGCGGGCAAGCCCCTTGGGCCCCAGCCGCAATTCCGTCACCTACCCGGGCGTGGTCCGGTTATCTGCGCTGGTGCATTCAGCTTGGGCTCGATCCCTTGATCCGGTACGCGTAGTCAGAACGCTGCATCTTTGGGGTAACTTCCGCGTAGAAAACAACCATGCTCGGGGTACGGTTGACCTTGAGTATCGGTGGATCCAGCGGCCAAGGGCTACTACGACAATCTGCGTTTCTGCCCCTCGCCGAAACTACCCAGCCCTAACCTAGAGC
>CAZADC010000320.1:0-669 GCA_964483755.1 uncultured Planctomycetaceae bacterium
CGGGCGCGAGAAGATGGTCATCGGACAATCCGGGGCAGAAGTACATCGGCGCCCCTTCGGGCACCTTGCTCGGGTTGACGCGGCTCAGGAGAAATGCGTTCCCCTCAAAGCACTGTTCCCAGAGCGACGGGCGCGACCGATTCCAGATTGGGCTTACCTGTGTGTAGTAGCACCACACCACGTCGAAGGGGCGGATGGCGTACCGCACCAGGCGATCGACGTCGAAAGCGTCACCCGCAATCGCCTTGCTGCGAACAGCGGGCGGGTCGAAACCTGCTCTCGGCTCGACAAGTGCGTCGTGGCGAGCCTTGTATTCCTCCCAGCTCAGGTCCGGGTTGAAGTAGTCCTGCATCCGGGCTTCGAGCGGCTCGCGGTCGATGTCGATCAACGCCCCGCCGCGTTTCTCCATCAGCCCGTTGCTGGGGGAAACTTCGCAGAGATCCCGCAGCGACGCCCATCGCCCGTAGTCCGCCGACACGTTTTCGGGACGGAACGAGTACCGGTTCTCCTTTGAAGGCGTCGCCGGCTCGTACGCCGCATCGAAGTCAGACGCTTGCAGAGATGCCAACAATTGCTGACGCCGTTCTGCGGCCTTGGCGGCCTCCAGATCGTCTCGGAACAAGACCGTCGCCATCTTCCCCGCGCCGTGCCCGTCACCGGTCTTGACCC
>CAZADC010000320.1:679-4596 GCA_964483755.1 uncultured Planctomycetaceae bacterium
GCGACGCCCTGCTGGATCCCAGCAGACACCCCGCGCATCGAGAATATGGTCTCGCTCGTCCGCCCGTCGGGGGCATACTCGCTGATCTTGCGATTGCCGTGCAGGTTCTCGATCCAGAAGCGGTCGAAGGAATTGAGAAGATGCTTGCGCAGCACGACGAAGGATGGATCGGAGAGCCATGAGCAATTCGATATGAACGATACAACCCCCTGTCCCGTCATTTCCGCGATGCGCCGTTCGGCCAGGCGGAAGAAGCGGACGTAGAGATCGTCCAGATTGAACTTCCTGATACCCCAGCCGCCGTCAGAGACGGGCGCGTTCAGGGCCTCCTTGTACGGTTCGACAAGTCCTTCCTCCTCGTCCGGGCTCACCCCGGCGAAGGCGTTGTACGGCGGGTTGCCGAGGATGACGAGGATGGGGGCATCGCGTTTGACGCGTTCGGCCGCGTCGCGTTCGGCCTCCAGCTCGGGGAACAGGAGCTTCTTGGGCTCTTTGGGCGGCTCCCACCCGGTGAGGGAGTTGGTCAGGTAGACGCCGACGCGCTCGTCGTCGGCGCTGCTGAGCGGCACGCCGAGCGACTGGAGCATCAGCCCGAGCTGGAGGTGCGCAACGACGAACGGCGCCGGCAGCAGCTCGAAGCCGAACACCCGCCCGGTCGCGGCGGCCTTGAGATCCCCGGCGAGCAGGTCGTCGCCCCCGCGGGCGCGAAGCGTCTCGGCGATCCGCCGCAGCGTCTCGACGAGGTACGCCCCCGTCCCGCAGCACGGGTCCAGGACCACCACGTTCGGGTCCGCCAGACCGTCGGCGACGCCCAGCTCGGTCCGCAGCACCCGGTCCACCCGCGCGACCTGGTAGCGGACGATCTCCGGCGGCGTGTACCACACGCCGAGCTGGCGGCGAAGCTCCGGGTCGAAGGCCTCGAGGAACGGCTCGTAGAAATACTGCACCGCGTGCTCGTCGCGGAATTTGCGGAAGAAGGCGCCGCGGTCCACGCGGTTCAGCGCCGCGGCCGTCCAGTCCAGAACGTCCACCAGCCCCAGCGGGCCCAGCTTGCTGGGCGTGGCGACCTGGTCGTACAGGACGCGGATGAACGGCACGTGCAGCGACCACTCGGCCATGCGCCAGTCGAACTCGTCCTCGCGGTCCGGGTGCTCGCGGTGCCACAGCACCCACGCGGAGAACACGCCGTAGAAGATCGTCTGCACGAGTGTCGAGCGGAAGAAGTGCTCCCCGCTCTCGCCGGTGAAGCGCATGCCGAGGGCGTCCTGGAGGGCCTCCCGCACGGCCGCGAGGGCGGGCAGGTCGGCGCCCTCGACCCGCATGCGCGCGTCGCGGGCGTAGGAGGCGAGGAACCACGCCAGGTCCTTCGGCTCGGTCAGTGCGGCGTTGTGGCGCAGCGCCCGCTCGAGATAGTCGCGGAAGCGCTCCCAGTGCTCGCCCGCGTGCTTGCGGGGGTGGGCGGTCATCGCCCAAAAGGCGCGCTCATCGTCGGCGAGCGCGTAGTGTTCGAGCTTCTCCGGCGTGCCGTCGGCGTCCGGGGCGACCAGCAGGAACTCCCGGTAGTTGGTCACCAGCACGAGCCGGTACTCGCGGCAGTAGCGGGCGACCTGCTCGGAGGCGGCGACTTCGGCGGCGGGGCGGTCGGGCGGTTTGACCTCGACGGCGCCGCGGGACGGCGCCTGGCCGGCGATGGGGTCGGCGGCGTCGTCCCGGACCTGGTCGGCCGTGAACAGCCCGCCGTCCGGCAGGCCCGCGCCGCGGTCGGCAAGGGTCAGGACGCAGCGGACCTTCGGACGCAGCGTCGCCCCGACGGCGTTGAGCAGCGCTTCGAGGCACCCGTAGTAGGACGTCTCAGGAACGGCCGCCCCCGTGGCGTGGATGTCCCGCATGTCCCGAAGATAGGTCTCCAACGCATTCATGTGCGTACGTTCTAGCGTGTGGAGCCCGTCCGTGCAACGGCTCGCACGCCTCGCGGTGTGCGACCAGCCGGTGCGCCCATGAGAAACGCGGCGGATCGTGGGGACCCGCCGGTGTGCGACATACTTTGGCGGCAGCCGATAAGCGCTTTTGTTTCCAAGTCTTACGCCGGGAGGAAAGGAGAAAGTAGAGAGGAGACCGCGGGAGACAGCTGCTCGCAGGCCAAGCGCATCGCCGCATGCGGCGTCGACCGGGGCATCTCCTTTCTACTCACTGCTCTCTCCCGCTCTGTGTGCGACATGATTTCGTGCCACGAAATCATGTCGCACACACCCGCCGCGTGGGTGCTTCGGTCGGATTGTCTGACGCATGCCGCGGTCGCCGCGCGGCGCGACGGGTCGGCGGGACTACTTGTTGTCCTCGGGCTTTTCCTGCTTGGCGTCCTCGCCGACGCCGCGGACGGCCCAGCGTGCGAACCGCATGCGGACGTTGTTGGTCTCGTCGACCTTGACGACGACCTCGTCCTCGCGGACGTCCATGATCGTCCCGACGATCCCGCCGATGCTGGTGACCTTGTCGCCCTTCTTGATCTGGGCGAGCATCTCCTTGCGCTTGGCCTCCTGCTTGCGGCGCGAGCGCCCCATCCAGAAGTACAGCAGGAAGAACGCCCCGATCAGCACCACCAGCGGAAGCCAGCTTCCCGCCCCGCCGCCTTCGCCGTCGACCTGCTGGTCATCGACGCCCTGCTCGCCGTTCTCGGCCGCTCCGTCGCCGTCGCCGCCCCCGTCGCCGTCGGTCGCAGCGCCGTCGTCTCCGGCGCCGTCCGTCGCGTCGCCGCCATCGCCGTTCGTCTCGGCCGGGACGAGGCGCGGCTGCTCGCCGTCGCCGCCGTCCTCGGCGTTCTGCGCCATCACCGGGACGGCCGCGAGAATGAGCAGGACCGTCAGAAGCGAAATCACGTTGCGTTTGGACATCGGTGCGTCCTTTCCGTGTCGGTATCGTGCGGGTTTCCGAACCCGGTATTCTCCGCGCCGGCGGATCGGGCGTCAAATGATTTGACCGCCGCCCCGCGGCCGCACCGCCGCCGGGCCGGCGGATGCGCCGACGATTCGCGTGACCGCCGGGCGACAGCGCGATACGATGGGGCCGGTGCGCCCTGAGCGATCCTGCACAAGTTCGTCCTGGTGGAACAGGCTTTCAGCCTGTTCGGCACAGCCTGAAAGGCCGTGCCACGGCTGCAGACTCAGTTGACTCCGCTTGGAATGAGCGCTGGAGACGGCAATGAGCGAGCAAGCGAGGCCGCATTTCGTCCACGAGGACCCCTGGCGGGTCTTCCGGATCATGAGCGAGTTCGTCGAGGGGTTCGAGCAGATGAGCCTGATCGGCCCGGCGGTCAGCGTGTTCGGCTCGGCGCGGACGCCGCGGAGCGACCCGGACTACCACAAGGCCCGCACGCTGGGGCGGATGCTCGCCGAACGGGAGATCACGGTGATCACGGGCGGCGGTCCAGGCGCCATGGAGGCCGCCAACCGCGGCGCCTACGACGCGGGCGGGCGGTCGGTCGGGCTGAACATCACGCTCCCGCACGAGCAGAAGGCCAACCCCTACGCGGACGTCCGCCTGGACTTCCGCTACTTCTTCGCCCGCCTGGTGATGTTCGTGAAGTACGCCTCGGCGTTCGTGTGCTTCCCGGGCGGGTTCGGCACGCTGCACGAGTTCTTCAACTCGATGACGCTGATCCAGACCGGCAAGGCCGACCCGTTCCCGGTCATTCTGGTCGGCACGGATTACTGGCGCGGACTGCACGACTGGATCACCGAGGTCATGCTGCCCGAGGAGGGCTACAGCAAGATCGACCCGGACGACATGGACCGCTTCCACATCACGGACGACCTCGACGAAGTGCTGGAGATCGTCGTCGAGTCACACGCATTGCATCAGGTGCACGAGAAACAGGAAGAAGCCACCTACATGCAGAAGACCGGCGAGGGCACGCTCAT
>CAZADC010000321.1:0-4593 GCA_964483755.1 uncultured Planctomycetaceae bacterium
CCGCCTGTGCGACACGATGGGCTACGGCGTGCCCTGGGCGGAGGCGAAGCTCCCGCGCTCCGTGCCGCGCCTCGTCCACGGAATCGTGCACGACGCCGGCGTGCCGCCCGAGCTGCTCGAATGGCACGGACACAACGACTTCCACAAGGTCGTCGTCAACCCCGCGACGGCGTGGCTGTACGGCTGCTCCGCCTGCAACGCCAGCCTGCTCGGCATCGGCGAGCGGACGGGCAACTCCCCGCTCGAAGCGATGGTCGTCGAGGCCGCCCAACTCCGCGGACAGGACCCGAAGATCAACTACCCGGTCATCACCGAGATCGCCGAGTACTTCCGCAACGAGATCGGCCACGAGATTCCGACCAACTTCCCCCTGGTCGGGCGGGACTTCAACACGACGCGCGCCGGCATCCACGCCGACGGTCTTCTCAAGAGCGAGGAGATCTACAGCGCGTTCGACACGCAGAAGTTGCTGCACCGCCCGATCGGCGTGGCGATCACGGACAAGTCCGGAGCGGCCGGGATCAAGCACTGGATCGGCAGCCATTACGACCTGGATGTCGCCAAGGACGATCCGCGCCTCCTTGACATCCGCGACCGGGTGGACGCCGAATACGAAGCCGGGCGCACCACCGCCATCAGCGACGAGGAAATGCACGCCTGGTACGCCGACGCCTTCGACGAGAACGCCTGAGACGCCGGCGGCGCAGCCTTTCCGAAGTGGCGGCACGGCCTTTCCAGGCTGTGCGTCCGCGCCGAGAAGCCCGGCTGAACGCCCTGCGCGTGACCTTCTGATTGGTGGCATGCTTCCTTCGGGAAGCATGTTCCAATGGCGTCGGATATGGCAACGGACGGTCGGCCGTGTCCGAGCGCCGCGATCACCCCTGCGCGGCTTTGCCGGGGCTCGGCGTACGGAGCATGGGAGCACGCCCCCCATAGGCCCGGCCCCGGCGGCGGAGGTCAGAACCGGCCTTGTGGCTGTCGGCGTCGTCGTTCCGCGTGCAGGCGACGAGGCCCGCCTGCGCGCCCTACGCGCTGCAGACTCACATCCACATGAACCCCGGCCGGGCATCCGGTTGCATGCCGGGACATCGGGGCGGGACAGGCTGGAAGGCCTGTCCCGGAGGTCATTGCGCGGGTACACTCCCCTGTGAGAACACTGCAGCGCAAGGAGCCCCCATGGCCGACATCCGCATCAGCTCCGCCTTCCCGCGCTGCGAGCGGTTCGACCCGCAGGTCCCCGTGTGGTGCGTCACCCCGAACGAGGGCCGGTGCATCCACCGGTTCTTCGACACCTCACCGTTCAGCCCCTCCGGGCGATACCTGGCCGTCTTCCGCATGCCCTTCGAAGACCGCCTGCCCGAATCCGGCGACGCCGGACAGATCGTGCTGGTGGACCTGCAGGCCGGCGGGGAGCGCGTCGTCGCCGAGACGCGCGGCTGGGAGCCGCAGATGGGCGCGAACGTCAACTGGGGCGCCTCGGACGACGTGCTGCTGTTCAACGACGTGGACACGCAGACCTGGACGCCGTATCTCGTGAAGCTCAACCCGCTGACGGGAAACCGGGAGCGGATCGAGGGCGGCGTCTACCGCGTCTCCCCCGACGGCCGGACCGCTCTGGCGGCGAACCTGGCCTGCATGCGGCGAACGCAGATCGGCTACGGGGTCATGCTGCCCGACGACCGCGTCCCGCTGCACACCGGCGCCCCCGACGACGACGGGCTGTTCGCCACCGACGTCGAGACGGGCGAGCGTCGAATGGTGCTGTCGCTCGCCTCGGCCGCACAACACATCCCCGAGCTGCGCGACGGGAACGTTGACGACTGGCGGGTGTACGGGTTCCACTGCAAGCACAACCCGCAGGGCGATCGGATCCTCTTCACCGTCCGGCGCCATCCGGCCTCGCTGGGGCCGATCTTCAACGCCATGGGCGTCTCATTCGGCCAACTCCGTTACGACGTGCTCACGCTGCGCCCCGACGGCACGGACGTGCATGACGCCGTGCCCGCCGATCAGTGGGAAAAGGGCGGACACCACGTCAACTGGTGCCCCGACGGCGAGCATCTTTCGATGAACCTGAACATCGACCGCGACGGCATGCGGTTCGTCCGCTGTCGATATGACGGCGCCGGGCTTGCGAAGCTCTTCGACGATCCGCCCGGCTCGGGCCATCCGACCGTCCATCCGGACGGGCGGCACATCCTGACGGACGACTACGCCTTCGACGGCGGCCCGTGGGGCGATTACACCGTGCCGCTGCGCTGGGTGGACGTCCGCAAGCGGACGGAGCGGACGCTCGTCCGGATCGGGGCGAGGACGGAGCCCATGCCCGACAGCGCCCTGCGCGTCGATCCCCATCCGGCGTGGGAATCCGGCTGGCGGTGGATCGTGTTCAACGGCGTCGGCGAGGACAACACGCGGCGGGTCTTCGTGGCCGACATGCAGAAAGTGCTGGGCTGAGCAGCACTGAGTGATCTCGTCCTTGTAGAACGGCCTGTCAGGCTGCTCTGCACAGGCGGACAGGCTGTGCCACAGCGGCGGCCTTCCGACACGCCCCTACCTCCAGCGCAGCGGCCTTCCGACACGCCCCTACCTCCAGCGCGGCGGCCTTCCCAGGCCGCCGCGTTGTTCCGCGCCTCGACGCACCGTCGCCGTCGGCGCGGTGCCCTGGGAAGGACACCTCGCGCGCGAATGCGGGAAGGAGCCGTCCTGGACTCGCCAGCGGCGCGAAGGCCGACGCGGGCGCGTCTACAATGACGCGTCATGATCCAGATTGACGAAACGCTGACGCCGAAGGACCTGCTGGACCCCATCGAGCGGATGTGGGACCTGTCGGCCGGGAAGATTCGCCGCATCGCAGACACCTTCGACCCCGCCGCCGGCGCGCCGGTGTTCACCGTCGACGGCGTCTACACCACCCGCGGCTGGACGGAGTGGACGCAGGGCTTCCAGTTCGGCTCGGCAATCCTCCAGTTCGACGCGACGGACGAGCGGAGCTTCCTCGAAGAGGCGCGCCTGCAGACGGTCGAGCGCATGGCCGGGCACGTGACGCACACGGGCGTCCACGATCACGGGTTCAATAACGTCTCCACCTACGGCAACCTCCGCCGCCTGATGAACGAAGGCCGACTCGACGAGGATCCATGGGAGCGGCGCTTCTACGAGCTCGCCCTGAAGGCGAGCGGCGCCGTCCAGGCCGCCCGGTGGACCGACCTGCCCGACGGCGAGGGGTTCATCTGCTCGTTCAACGGCCCGCACTCGCTGTTCGCCGATACGATCCGCTCCTGCCGCGCCCTGGCCGTCGCGCACGCGCTGGGACATGCTCTCCACGGCGAGGGCGACCGGCGCATCTCCCTGCTTGACCGGCTCGTCCGCCACTGTCGGGCGACCTGCCGCTGCAACGTCTACTACGGCGACGGGCGCGACGCGTACGACGTGCCGGGGCGTGTCGCCCACGAGAGCATCTTCAATCTCAACGACGGCGCATACCGCTGCCCGAACTCCCAGCAGGGCTTCTCCCCCTTCACCACCTGGACGCGCGGGCTGGCGTGGGTCATGCTCGGCGTCGCCGAGCAGCTCGAATTCCTCGCCACCCGGCCCGACGACGAGCTCGAGCCGCTCGGCGGGCGGAAGGACATCGAGGCGATGCTCCTCCGCGCCGGGCGAGCGACCTGCGAGTTCTACGTCCACGCCACGCCCACCGACGGCGTGTGCTACTGGGATACCGGCGCGCCGAACCTGCACAAGCTCGGACCGGACTACTTCGACCGCCCGTCCGAGCCCCGCAACGAATACGAGCCCGTGGACAGTTCGGCCGCCGTCATCGCCGCCCAGGGGCTGCTGCGCCTCGGGCACTATCTCCGCGAGCGATCCGACGCGGACGGCCCGGAGTTCTTCCAGGCCGGGCTGACCGTCCTGCGGACGCTGCTGGACGAGCCCTACCTGAGCACCGACGCCGACCACCAGGGGCTGATCCTCCACTCGGTGTACCACCGCCCCAACGGGTGGGATCACGTACCCGACGGCTGCAATATCCCGTGCGGCGAATCGAGCATGTGGGGCGACTACCACGCCCGCGAATCCGCGCTGTACGTCCAGCGCCTCGCGAAGGATGGGCCGTACCTGACGTTCTTCGGGTAGCCGCAACCGTACCGGACGGAGCGCCGGCCGGCTTCGCGTCGGCGCGACCCTTGCAACCGAATCGCGAACCGGCTATACAGGGCGGTCTCGACTGAACCCCCCGGAGCACCACCACAGGAGAGACGACGAATGATCATCGCCGATCTCGGCAAGATCGAAGGCCGGACGTACCCCGCCCGGCGGCGGACGCAGAACCTCGTCGGAGGCGCTTCGCCGATCCGGGCGGAGAGCTTCTCGATGGGCTACGTCACGCTCGACCCGGCCGGCGGACAGGTGCCCTGGCACAACCAGGAGCAGGAAGAGGTGTACTTCGTGGTCGAGGGCGTCGGCGAGATGTGCGTCGGCGACGAGCGGCAGACCCTCCGCGCCGGACAGGCGGTTTTCATCCCGCCGGGCGAGTATCACCAGATCACCAACGTCGGCCCCACCAATGTGGGCGAGCTAGGTGCAGCGGTG
>CAZADC010000322.1:0-4571 GCA_964483755.1 uncultured Planctomycetaceae bacterium
GGCTTATCGCAGCCTACCACGTCCTTCATCGCCTCATCACGCCTAGACATCCACCATACACCCTTAGTAGCTTGATCACATTCGTCACAGACCCTCGCGGATCGGCGCGAATCGACAAGCCGCCTTGGGGCTCAAGATTCGGTGAACCGTTAGACATTCTACTATCCCTATGCGGTTTTCAAAGAGCCTTGCTGACCGGCGGCCGTAGCGGCCCGACCGGCCTGTTTCCGCCCCGGACCGGCTGACCCGGCCCCATAGGGCGAGACTCACTACACTATCAACTTCCAATCGCCATTCAAGCGCCGAATCGCGATTTTCGCAGATTTTTTTTACGCCGCTTCGCAACGCTCCGCTCACACCCCGCCGCGCCGCCACTGGAGACGACCGGATTCGAACCGGCGACCTTCTGGTTGCAAACCAGACGCTCTCCCGACTGAGCTACGTCCCCGGCTTCCTCCGCCAGAGGCGGACTTCGCCGCGGCAAGGGCGACCGGGACGCCTCGCCGCTGCCGGTCCTGGCAAGCCCTGCCACCGGCTCGCCCTCAGGCGAGCGACGCAGAATGGGCCTGGTTGGATTCGAACCAACGACCTCACCCTTATCAGGGGTGCGCTCTAAACCAACTGAGCTACAAGCCCGTTCATTGCGACAGGTTACGGCAGCCCGCCGCGTTCGCCCGCATGCAGCGGGCGAGTGTATCGGCTCTTCGCGATTGTCAAACAGCGATCGGGCCCGATCGGCCCGGGGCAAAAAAAGGTCGCCGAACTCCGCGGCGACCATGCCAAACGACCGGTATCCTCCCGGCCTACCCGGTCATGGTCCCGCCTGCTGCCGGAATTTCGCTCTTCCGGATCGTGATCGACGCCGCCTTTGTCTGTGCTCTCGCCGCCGTAGGGCATGCCCATGCGTTCCGCCCTGTCGACGGACACTACATCGTAGCAAACGAAAACGCCCGGTCAACACCCTCTCTTCGGCGAAATCGACTTTTTTCTTCAGCCGTCGCCGACACGCGGCTCAGCGTCGCTCCCGCCAACCGCCGCCTTCGGCATGTCGCCGGACGCCGCGGCTATCGACCCGTGCCCCAGTAGTAGATGCCCAGCAGCGTGTCCGGGCTCCATCCCCACGAGTAGCGGGCGGCCTGGAGCGAGATCTCATTCAGCGGGTCGCTGTAGTACGCCCGCTCCGACCGGACGTGTCCGTCGCCGAACAGGACGTTCTGGCCGCCGACCGACAGCGGACCGTCATTGCCGCGATGGTTGATGTAGGTGTCGCCGGCACCGCTGTACCACCACGTGTAGACCATGTCGGCGGCGAGCACCTTCTCCTCGAGCCACTCGTCCTCGATCGTCAATGCCGGCTTCCTGACGCCGGCGTCGCGAACGTGCCGGGAGTGGTAGTCATAGGAGTGATAAGCGCCGCTTATCCACATGTAGGAGGAGATGATGCCCGTGAAGTCGTCGCCCGAGCGAACCTTCTCCTCGGTCAGCAGGTCTTCCCGCTTGTCCGAGGGGCAGACCAGCGACCGGCGGTCCAGGCCGCATTCCTCCCACGTGCTGAACAGCGTACCGTAGTGCTTCCACGCCGTGCTCAACGCCTGCCAGCCGGGGTTGCTGCCGCGGTGCCACCTGAGATAGGACTGGTCGCCGTACCAGCGATTGTCGTCGGGGTCGACGCCGTCGACCCGCCAGTATTCCAGGAAGATGTAAGGCCCGTAGTTCTCGCAGTTGTTCCGGAAGGTCTGCGGAAACCAGCCCTGCCGCTCGCTGGCGTGCGTGTGGGCCGCCAGACCGATGCCCCGGAGGGTGACGGCGCAGGCGGCGAGCTTGGCCTCCTCGCGGGCTGCCTGCAGGGAGGGCACGAGAATGCTCACCAGCAGCGCGATGATGGCGATGACGACGAGCAGTTCGATCAGCGTAAAACCGCCCCGTCGGCTCCCCGGCGCGGCAAGTGCAGCTCCACGAGATGTCGCGGGGGACTGAAGCAAACGGTGATGTGCGTCCATGATGAGAACACTCCAAGCTGTTGACGTAGCTCGAAGGCGAGTCGGCACGGCCCGACTCCCCAGCCTGCATTATACATCAGCGCCCCGGTGACGCATGCGAAAGGGCCTCGGGGCAAGCCCTCACGCGCTCTCGGACGCTCCCTGCCGTCGGCGTCGCCGCCGGCACGCGCCCGTCCGCACTATTTCGGCGGATTCCAGTAGATCGGATGGTTGCTCGTGGCGCCGTAGTCGGCCGTATAGACGCCACCGGTCGTCCTTGGAATCGCCCCGTCGGGGTATTCTCCGGCCGGGAGGACGTGCCCGGCCCCGTACAGCACGTTCTGAAAGTCCGGGCGCGCGGCGTTGGACCGGTCGGGGTGGTTGATGACCCGGTAGTCCGGGGCGAACGATCCGACCGGGTCGGCCCAGACCGAATCGCACGCGAGTACCCGGTTCCCGAGATCGTCATCGCTGTCCATCAGCGCCGGCGGCTTGTCGCCCCAGTTGCGGTAATCGCCGTGGGTCTTGTAGGCCGTGCCGGAGACCCAGACGTAGCTCGTGCCGACCACCTTGCCCATCCACGTGTTGTTGAACTTGACCTTCCCGCCGGTATTGCTCAGGTCGGTCCAGCCGACGCGCGTGCCGCTCGGGCAGATCGCGAACGTGTCGGTCATGCCGTATTCGACCCACGTCTCCCACGGCGTCCCGCAGACCTTCCAGGCAGAGTGATATTCCTCGTAATGGCTCTGCTGCCCGGACCACCACATGACGTCGGTCCACGCGTCGTTGTCCGGGTCGGAATCGTTGTCCCAGACCATGATCCAGCCCATGCGATTGACGTGCGTCCGGTTGGCGGTGGGGAACCACCCGTTGTGGTCGGCCGCGTGCTCGGCCGCCATGAGACCCATGTTGCGGAGCTGGCTGCCGCAGACGCTCCGCCGCGCCAGCTCCTTCGCAGAGGTCAACGACGGCATAAGAATGGTCACCAGCAGGGCGATGATGGCGATGACGACGAGCAGTTCGATCAGGGTGAAACCGCGCTGCCGCGCGGCAGACGCCCGAAGACGCGCGAAAGCAGCGGCGCGGGCGCTTGGCCCGGCCGATGTAAAGCGTTGCGAGGCAAGATGAAAAGCTTTCATGGCGTCACTCCCGATGCCTGCGGACATGAAACGGATTCGGGCGGGCGCATCGGAACGTCCGCCTGCAAACCAGAGTATACATTCCGTCGGCTGATCGTTCACGGCGGAATTCCCGGCCGGATGCCCCTTCCCTCCCGCACCTGACGACTCGCCCTCGCTGCTCCGGCCGGCTCAGCGTCTCTCGTTCGCCACGAAGTCAACGTTCCGGGCGAACTCGTTCGTCCGGAGGTCCATCTCGCCGGCCGAGCGGATCGCCCGGCCGCTTACGCGCAGGTTCTCGAACGTCACCCCGTCGATCGCGTGCTCTTCGTCCCGCCCGAGCAGATAGCTGTGCTGGTGCTGCGGGCCTTCGAGGCTAACGTTCCGCAGGCGGATGTCGCGGAATCGGCCCCACTCGTCCGGCGTGCGGTCCCAGGGGTGCGTCTCCATGCGGACGCCGATCAGGCGCGGCACCTCGCCCTCGATGCGGATGTCCTCGAACAGCAGGTCGCGGATCGTCGCCGGACCGGCGTGCCAGGCAGCGAACACGCCGGCGAGCCACAGCGAGTCCTCAATGGCGTCCGGCACGTGATGGATCACGTCGCAGTCCCGGACGACCACGTCGCCATAGTCCTGCCGGACGTTCCAGCTCAACTGGAAGGCGGCGGCCTTGTCGCACCAGATGACGCAGCGACTTACCCGCATCCGGTCCGCCAGCTTGATGACGTCGTCGGCAAGGCGAAAGAAACAGTCGTCGATCACGGCGTCCGGGCCGGTGCCGATCCCGTCGGTATTGTTGTACCAGCCCAGCAGGTTGAGCCCGTCGAACCGGCAGCCTCGTCCGCGGGCGGTCAGCACGTAGAACGGGGAGTTGGCGAGCGTCACGTCGCGGAATTCCATCCGGTCGCCGGTCAGACGCACGAGGTCCACGCGGTCGGGATTCTCCTCCTGGAGATGCCCCGGCCAGCGGAAGTCCTCCCCGCTGAGCACACCGCGCCCGCAGACCCGCGTGTGGTCGCCCCCGCCGGCGAACGTGCCCTTCACGTACGCCCCGCCGGCAAGGTAGACCGTCCTTCCCGGCTCCAGGCTATACTCGCGCCCCACGTCGTGCACGCCGGGCGGAAAGTACGTCACGCCGGGGTCGCCTGGGTCGGGCGCTTCGGTCTCGGGGGAATAGGCGAACAGCAGCAGCGCGTCGGCCCGCTCGCCGTCGCACGCGACGGACAGCTTCCGCGGGCGGTCGAGGCGCAGGACGATCTCGTCGCCTTCGACGACGGCCGATAACCCGGCCGAAGCGGGACGCACCGTCGCCGACTCGACGGGGCGGTCCAGGCGGCGGATGCGGACCTCGACCGGTCCGGCGATCTCGAATGTCGTCCAGGAGACCGTATCCCCGGCCGTGTTCTCGGCTTCGGGCGGAGAGACGCTGTGGTACACGAACGAGGCAAGCCCGTCGACCCGCACCCCGTAGCGG
>CAZADC010000323.1:0-4547 GCA_964483755.1 uncultured Planctomycetaceae bacterium
AAGACCTATCGGCAATCCCGCCCCAATCTACCTACTCAAACGGGATGCACCCGCGGCGGACGCCCGCGTTCGCTCGAAAGGGTGCGCCGCGTCTGCCGCGCCCGGCGTGCGCGGAATCGCTGGAGCGCACGTGTGGAAAATGTCGAGAATAGATTTCATAAAGCTTGCGTGTGCAAGCGGGTCGCGGGTACAACGTTGTTCATCGAGTCGTCCGCACCACATCGTTTCGTTGGGTCGCACCGAAAGGAGATGACGGCGTATGGCGAAGAAGACGACGAAGAAGGCGAAGAAGGCAGCGAAGAAGGCAGCTCGGAAGACGAAGAAGGCAGCGAAGAAGACGGCGAAGAAGACCAAGAAGGCCGCAAAGAAGGCGAAGAAGTCGACGAAGCGCGCAGCGAAGAAGGCAACCGGGAAGAAGACGGCGAAGAAGGGGCGCAAGTCGACGAAGAAGTCCCCGAAGAAGTCGACGAAGAAGAGCGGGCGCAAGTCGCCGCGCAAGTCGACGAAGAAGGGCAAGAAGTAGCGCAGCTCCGACGCGCTTCCGGACGGGCGACAGTGTCGGAAGCGGCAGCATGGAATTCATGCGGCGGGACGCCGGACGACGGCGATGCCCGCCGCGCTTATTGCGCCGACCGTGCGCTCGAGTCGTTTCGCACCCCGGCCCGAGCGCGTGCCCGGAAAGTGGCTCTCGCAGGAGTGAGGCGACTGGAAATGCACGCGTGCGGCGCCCACAATGCCGCGCGGGAGAAGATCCTTATGCTCGAAGCCGCGTCGTTTCAGCGTGACCGCGCGCACGGGGTTGCCGGATCGCTCGCGAGATGCCTCCTGGCGGCGACGGCTGTATCTCTGACTGCGGAGTGCACCATGGCGAAGGTTGTCCGGCTGCACGTTGCACCTGACGGGAACGATACATGGTCCGGGCGTCTTGCCAAGCCGAACGGTGACGGCACGGACGGTCCGCTGGCGACGATCGAGCGGGCGCGGGACGTCGTCCGCGAGATGCCCGGTTCGCGTCCGTCGGTGCGGGTTGTCGTGCACGGCGGGGTCTACGCGCTTGACCGGCCGGTGGAGCTCGCGGCCGTCGACGGCGGCGAGGCGGACGCACCGGTCGTGTACGCCGCGGCCAAGGGGGAGACGCCGGTGCTCGACGCGGGGCGACGCATTGCGGGCTGGCGGCGGGAAGGCGACGCGCCCGGCATTCCGGCCGAGGTGCGGGAGGCGGTGTGGTCCGCGGTGGTACCGCCCGCCCGACGCTTCGCGCAGCTCTACTGCGACGGCGTGCCGGTGAAGCTCGCCGCAACGGTCGACTCCGACGACTGGGAGACCTGGCCGACCGGGGAGATCGACGCCGAGGAGCCGAGCGGGCTGGTCGTCCCCGCCGCCGCGCTGCCGTCCGGCGACCCGTGCGGCTCGGCCGAGCTGAACTGGCTGCCCACGCCGTATACGCGCTGGTCCAATGCCCGCACGCCGGTCCTCGGCGTTGACCCGGACGGGGGCGTCATCCGCTTCCGGCCGATCATTCTCCATCGTCCGGAGAAGCTCCACGAGATTCCCTGGCGGCTGGAGAACGTCGCCTCGGGGCTGACAGGCCCCGGCCGATGGTTCCATGACGTCGAGGCCGGACGGATCTACCTCGTTCCGCCGAAGGGCGTCGCCGACCCGAACGACATCGAAGTGGTCGCGCCGGACCTCCCGTCGGCGATTGTCGTTCGCGGCTCGGCCGAGCAGCCAGTTCGCCACCTGACGCTGGAAGGACTGACGATTCGGCACACCGGTCTGGAGCGGGCGGACGAGTCGAAGCGCCGCAGCGATTTCGGCGCCCGCGGCGCGGCCGTCAGCATGACGGGCGTCGAGGACGTGCGGGTCATCGGGTGTCGCGTGACGCGCGCGGCCGGGAATGCAATTCGCGCGACCGGGCACGTGCGGCGCGTGGCGATCACGCACTGTGAGGTTTCGCACATCGGCGGCGGGGCGGTGCTGACCGGCGGCGGGCTGAAGCTGCCCGAGGCGAGCTGCCGGGAGAACCTGATCGCCGAGAATCACGTTCACCACTGTGGCACGCTCTATTGGCACAGTCCGGGCATCTCGCTGGGAATGAGCGAGCGCAGCGTCGTTCGCAACAACGAGATCCACCACATGCCGTACGTCGCCGTCGCCTCAAGCGGAAGGCGGCACCGCTGGTTCGCCGGCTGGCCGCGGCGGATGGAGGAGCTGATCGAGGTCTGGCGCGAGCACGGCGAGGGCGAGCCGACGATCGAGGGCGTCAAGAAGCTCCTGCCCGGGCACAACCGCATCGAGCGGTTGAATAGAACATGATCCATCACGTGATGATGCGCCTCGACGACGGGGCGGCGATCTACTGCCACGCCGGGCATCACAACGAGGTGCTGAACAACGTGGTCTACGTCACGCCCCGCGACGGCTCGCACGGGCTCTACTTCGACGACGAGGAATACGCCGGCCGCATGGCGGGCAATATCGTCTATCGCGTGCCGGACCTGGAGACCGTCCGCCGCGGCAGCGCCCTGCACCTGCACAACAACGCCCGGCACACCGTGGTCAACAACGTGTTCGTCGGGGCCGGGCGACTCTTCACGTTCCCCAACAGCTACGGCGGGCACCGCATCGAGCGGAACGTCTTCGTCTTCCACGGTGAGCCCGAGGCGCCGCACACGCCCGCGTCGGTTCCCGGGCCGGGCGACGGACGCCGCCAAGCCGACTACAGCGCCGGGCCGAGCACGATGGACCGCAACCTGTACTGGACGCCCAACGATCCGGCCGGCGCGGAAGCCTTCCTGGAAGGCTGGCGCGAGCAGGGCTTCGGCGCCGAGTCGATCGTAGCCGACCCGCTGTTCGCGGACGAAGACGGCGAGGACTATCGCATCCGCGCCGACTCCCCGGCCGTGCGGGAGTTGGGCTTCGAGCCGATCGATACGTCCGACGTCGGGCGCAGCGAATGAGCTCGCCGCGACCGCTCACACCTGGGCGATGGGGCTCCGCTCGATCCGAACGACGCTGACGCCCTCCACGTCGCGAAGCCCGTCCAGCGCGGTCGGATCATGCGTGGTGGACACCGATACGTCGAAGGACGCTCGCTCGATGCCGGCGGCCAGGTCGCTCTCGTAGCGGACGCGGCGCATGCTGCGTACGCGCGGCCGGAGGAACTCGGCCGCCCTCGACAGTGCCTCGCGGTGCTCGCCCGGCGCCTCGACCGTCACGGTTCGCGATTCGGTGGCGGGGATGTGCCTGTCCAGGCGCGTAAGGATGAGAAGGGCAAACACCACCACGAGCGTCGCCACACCGGCGAGCACGTAGAGCCCGAACCCGCATGCGAGCCCCACGGCGGCGGTGCACCACAGGCTGGCGGCCGTCGTGAGCCCCCGGACGCCCGCGCCGGAGCGGATGATCGCCCCCGCGCCGAGGAAGCCGATGCCGCCCATGATGCCGTAGGCGATGCGCGCGGGATCGACGCGGACGGCGCCCTCGGAGGCGTTGTACACGTCAGCGAAATGCAGGCTGACCAGCATCGCCAGCGCCGCGCCGATGCCGACGAGAAGCTGCGTGCGGAAACCGGCGCTGCGCCCGCGGTGCTCGCGTTCGAGGCCGATGATCGATCCCATCGCCGCGGCCGCCAGGAGGCGGACGATCGCCTCCCACGGAACCGGGCTCGCCACCTGCGTCGGAATGGACAGGAGCAGATCGTTCATACCCAAGTATATCGGCCCGGCAAAGCGAAACGCTGAAGGCGCAGCAGTCTGCGCGTTCCCAATTGAGCGGTGCACTTGACCCTTCTGATCGGCAGGGGCAACTCGCGACGCCGCGGGCCGCGCATCTACTCCGCAGACGCCTCGGCCTCTGCGTTGCCCTCGGACGCATCCACATCGCGACCGGGCCCGGCCGGCTGCGACTGCACGCGCGACGCGAGGAAGTACCCGAGCGCCCCGAAGTACGGCACGAGCAGGATCACCAGCGCCCACACCGCCCTCGCCGTCTCCGGGATCGTCCGTCGCCCGAGCGAGATGAGAGCCGCCACGTCGAAGATGACGACAAGCAGCGCCGCCAGGAAAAGCGCCGTGCCTTCCCGCGACGGATGCTGAGCCCATGCGACGGTCAAGATCAGGGCCACCGGCGCGAGCACGACACCGATGACAGCGGCGACGTCCCTGCCGACGTTGACTTGCTCTCCTGCGCTCGGCGTCTCCTGCACTGATTCGTCCGACATGTGAATCCTCCCCGATGGTTCGGACAGAGTATCTCGATCGATTCGACGGTGTTCGATTATATGCGGAGGGTCGGGCGCCGCAAGCGCCCACATCGCGCCGGGCGTCGGCCGGTCACGCCTGCGCCGACCGGTCGTTGCCTGCCGACTTGACGAGCGCCTTCTGCGGGTTGTTCGCCCGCGGCGAGCCGATCAGCAGCAGCGCCGTCGCCCCGAGGCAGACCCACGCGGCCGGGGCGTAGGCGCCGGTCCACACCAGCGATTTGCTGAACAGGTACGGCCCGATCGCGCTGAACAGGACCGTGATCGCCATCGCCAGACCGCTGAT
>CAZADC010000324.1:0-4293 GCA_964483755.1 uncultured Planctomycetaceae bacterium
AGGCTCAAAGACTTCGTCAACTGATGGCGGCCGGATAGGCTTACGGCGTTGCGTGCCATGCTTCCCTTGGGAAGCATGTTCCAATGACGATGTCACGGCCGCAGGCCGGGCGTTTTCTTCCGGGCGGCGAGTGCATTCCGCAGGATCGCCGGAGTGAGACGCATGCAAGGCTCGGAATGAGCATGCTTCCGCGAACGACATGCGGAAGCATGGCACCGACTCAGGCTACGTGCGGAAGCATGATATCGACTCAGACGACGTGCGGAAGCGTGGCACCGGCTCAGACGGCGTGTGGAAGCACGGCGCCGGGCTGCTGACCGCTACTGACCACCGGCTGCAGGCTACGGCCCTTGCGCTACTGCCTGTTGCCAATTGCCTGCTGCTTACTGCCCGTCGTCGGCGAAGGCCTCGTGTTGGAGGGCGGCCATGAGCTCCTCGCGCCGGTCGTAGAGCCGTTTGAGCGGGCGTTTCTCGTGGCGGGCGAGGGCGCAGTGCGTGAAGACCGGCATCGCCAGCGTCGTGTCGGCGTAGCAGACGACGGCGTCGGGCAGGCGCGTCGGGTCCACCTTGCCCCAGCTCACGGCTTCGTGGGGGGTCGCCCCGCTCAGCCCGCCGGTGTCCGGACGGGCGTCGGTCACCTGGAAGAAGTAGTCCTGCCCGACGTCCGGGATCCGCAGAATCTCCTGAATCTGCGGCTCGGTCTGGAGGACGAAGTTCTTCGGGCTCCCGCCGCCCCAGAGCACCACGGCGCTCTTGCCGCCGGACCGTTTGGCCGACAGCACCATCGCGGCCGTCTCGTTCACGTCGGTCGACGGGTTGATCCGCAGCCCGCCGCCCTGGAGCTCCAGCGCGGCCGCGTTCATGCCGATCGTCGAGTCGCCCGGCGAGGACGTGTACACCGGCACGCCGGCGCGATACGCGGCCGCCAGCATCGACACGTCGGACAGCCCGTTCCGCTCCTCCCCCTCGGCCGCGTACTTGCCCAGCAGGTGGTGCAGCTCGCCGGTGCCCATCTCCTTCTGGAACTCCGGTTGGCGGAGAATGCGGCGGAGAATCTCGTCGGTCGCCAGGAGGCAATCGCTGTAGTCGAGCAGGACGTCGTAGATGCGGACCACCTCGTTGGCGCGGAGGTCGGCGTCGTCGACGAGGTGTGTTCCGCGGTGCAGCGACAGGTTGAAGGCGAAGTGCAGATCGTGGTAGAGGTTCGCGCCGGTCGCGACGATCCAGTCCACGAAGCCCGCCTTGATCATCGGCACGATGCAGCTGCACCCGAGCCCGGCCGGCGTCAGGGCGCCGGAGAAGCTCATCCCCACCGTCACGTCCTCTTCCAGCATGCGACGGGTGAACAGCTGGACGCCCTCGCGCAGGCGGGCGGCGTTGTAGGCGAGGAAGGTGCGGTCGAGCAGTTCGTCGGCGGTCTCGCGCCCGGTGATCCCTTCGGGCAGGATGCGCTCGCCGGCGAGGTACTGCTCCTTTCGCGGCGTGGACTCCTTCCGCGCCCGGTCGGGAACGTCGGGGTCGTTGAACGCCTCGGGTTTGCGTTTCATTTTGGTTCCTGTGGGGGTGCCGGGGATGACGTGCGCCCCGGCCGCGACGCACACGGCCTATGGAATGGTACGACCGCCGGCGCCGCTCGGCAACCGCGGGCGGCGCGGCCACCTCATCCGTGGGGCGCGCAGCCGCCGCTGTTGCGGCTGCACAACGGGGCGGGCGCGTGCCTGACAACGCCGCGCCAGGGCGAGCCGCCGGTCAAGCCGTCCATCGCTACAGGTGCACAGCGAGATCGGCAATCTTCGGCGCCGCAAGGCGGACGTAGTCGGCCGTCTTCATCTGCACGGCGTGACGGTGGTCGTCCGCCTGGAAGATGATCTCCTCGTCGTCGGAGAGGTTGGCGTCCATCAGCGTCGGCAGGTCGTAGAGGTTGCCGAAGGGCGGCTCGGCGCCCACCTCCACGTCCGGGAAGATTTTCGCCAGGTCCCGCTCGTCGGCCAGCTCGACGCTGTCGGCGTCCAGGGCCTTGGCGACCTTGTCCAGGTCCAGCTTGTAGCTGGCCGGAAGCACGCACAGCACGTGCCGGTCGCCGGCTCGGACCAGGACCGCCTTGGCGGTCATGTTCCCGCTGACGTGCTCCTCGGCGGCCATCTCCTGCGCCGTGTAGGCGGGAGGATGCTCGTGAAGCTCGTACGGGACGCTCTGCTGCTCCAGGAACTCGGTAACTTTCATCGTCGGCCCTTTCCGTTCCCCCCGGGTCACGTGTTCGGCTGCTATGTATTGTAGTCCTCGCCTCGTTGTGCGGGCGCCGTTGCGCTCGACGACCCGCCCGGGCACGGAGACGTCCGTCTGCAGATACGCCTTCGCCGGAGCCGCGGCTTAACAGCCCGCGCTGATTTCGATATCATTCCCCCGATGGCAGAGGAATCCCCCGCACAGCTCGACACGCCCGCGATGCGGCAGTACCGCTCCTTCAAGGAGCAGTACCCCGATTACGTCCTGCTGTTCCGCATGGGCGATTTCTACGAGATGTTCTACGAGGACGCGAAGATCGCCTCGCGCGTGCTCGGGCTCGCCCTGACGAGCCGGTCGAAGGGCCCGGCGGCCGTGCCGCTGGCGGGGATTCCCTACCATGCGCTGGACGGATACCTCGCCAAGCTCATCCGCCACGGACACCGCGTGGCCGTGTGCGAGCAGGTCGAGGACGCCGCCCAGGCGAAGGGGCTCGTCAAGCGCGAGGTGACGCGCCTGGTCACGCCCGGAACGCTCACGGACGAGACGCTCCTCGAGCAGAAGGAGGGCAACTATCTTGCGGCGGTGTTCGCGCCGGACGGATTGCGTCTCGACGTGGCCGGGGCGGGCGCGGACGCAAAGGGCAGCAAGGTCGGCATCGCCTGGGTCGAGCTGTCGGGCGGGACGTTCCAGGCGATGCTCACCCCGGCCGACCACGCGATCGACGAGCTGGTCCGCATCCGCCCGGCCGAGGTGATCTACCCCGAGGACGACGCCGACGATCGTCCCCTTCGCGAGACGCTGCGGGAGGTGGTCGGGGCGTCGGCAACAGTCCGCCCGGCCTGGGCGTTCGACACGCACGGCGCCCTCGAGACGCTCAAGGAGCACTTCGGCACCCGGACGCTGGAGGGCTTCGGGTTCGACGGATGGGACCCGTCGCTCAGCGCGGCCGGGGCGATCATCGAGTATCTCGGCGAGACGCAGCGGACCGCCCTGGCGCACATCCGCTCGCTCCGCCCGTTCGACCGCTCGGACCACATGGTCATCGACGGCAACACGCTGCGATGCCTGGAGGTCCACCGCACGCTTCGCAGCAATCAGCGGGCCGGGAGCCTGCTGGCGTGCATCGACCAGACGTGCACCGGGATGGGCGCCCGCCGGCTGGAGCGATGGCTGACGTTTCCGCTGACCGGGTACAGCGCGATCGTGGCGCGGCAGGACGCCGTGGAGGAGATGGCGGGCGACCGCGATCGGCTGGAGGCGGTCCGGGAGACGCTGCGCAACGTAGCCCAGATCGACCGGATCGCCGCCAACATCGCGATGGGGCGCGTCCGCCCGCGCGAGCTGGTCGCCCTCGGACAGACGCTCGAGCTGCTGCCGGACCTGGCCGGGCGCATCGCGGGGTGCGAGTCGGACCTGGTCGTCTCGCTCGCGCCCGCGCTGACGGGCCTCGACGCGGCCGCCGAATTGATCGGTCGGGCGATCGATCCGGACTGCCCCAACGTGCTTCGCGACGGCGGGGTGATCGCCGGTGGGTTCGACGCGGAGCTGGACCGCTTCCGCGGCGTCGGAACGGACGGGGAGGCCTGGCTGGCGAAATACCAGGCCGAGCAGTCGCGGGAGCACGACCTGCCGCTGAAGGTCGGCTTCAACAAGGTCTTCGGGTACTACATCGAGGTCACGCACGCCCACGCCGACAAGGTGCCGGCAAACTACGTCCGCAAGCAGACGCTCAAGAACGCCGAGCGGTACATCACCGACGAGCTGAAGCGGTACGAATCGGAGGTCCTCTCGGCCGGGGAGAGGGCGAAAACGTTGGAGGCGGAACTGTTCGAGAAGGTCCGCGTCGAGCTGGCCGGGCACATTGCGGCGATCCAGGCGGCCGCCGAGGCGCTGGCGACGCTGGACGTGGTGTGCGGGCTGGCGCAGCTTGCGGTCGAGCGCGGCTACCGGCGCCCCGCGATCACCCAGGACAACGTGCTGCGGATCGTCGGCGGGCGCCACCCGGTGCTCGCGGAGCAGCTCCGCGACGGGTTCCGGGACCTCACCGACGCGGAGCGCGCCACCTAC
>CAZADC010000324.1:4303-4546 GCA_964483755.1 uncultured Planctomycetaceae bacterium
TTCGTGCCCAACGACGTGGAGATGGGCGCGTCCGACGACCGCCTGCTGATCATCACCGGTCCCAACATGTCCGGCAAGAGCACCTACATCCGCCAGACGGCGCTGCTGGTGCTGCTGGCGCAGACGGGGAGCTTCATCCCGGCCGAGGAGGCGACGATCGGGCTCGCCGACCGCATCTTCACTCGGGTGGGGGCGTCGGACGAGCTGACGCGCGGACTCAGCACGTTCATGCTGGAGATGGTC
>CAZADC010000325.1:0-2576 GCA_964483755.1 uncultured Planctomycetaceae bacterium
GGGCGACGCGGTCAACGGTTCGAGTCGGTCCGGATCCTGGACGACGGCGGCCCGTGGGGGACGGGCGGCTGTGCGGTCGGTCCTGCAAAACACCGCGACAGGGCGTCGTGCGGGCGGTACACTGGCGAGGCCGGCGACACGGCACGACGCGCGGCGGACGCCGCTATGGCGCTGCCTCCGCTCGCGGATGGTGTCAAGCCGCCCGGAACGCAGCGAGCCAGGGGTCGGCCGGGGCGCACCGTCCGGTCGGCCGGAAGGAGAACGACATGCCGGACAACGATCCGTTCCATACACGCCCGGACGAGAACCCGTCGGGCGAGGAGGCGCCCCGCGACGGGAACGCCCTTGCCGGCGCGGATGACTCGGACGACGGCGCACATCGTGACCAAGCCGATTCGCCCGCGCCGAACGCAGCCGACGGGACAGGAGGCGACACGAGCGCTGTTCCGCAGGGGGGCACGGCTGCCGGCAGGACCCGCGACGAGGGCGAATCCAGCGAGATCCGTCCCTCGGGCGAAAGGCCCGTCGCCCCTCCTCCGCCGCCGGTGACGCGCGGCCGGGCGGGCGCATCGAGCGACGCGGGCGGGACGTACGGCGCCGCGCCCGGTGCGCCGGGCGTCGGTGCGTCCGGGACCGGCGCCGCCGGGGTCGGCGTTTCCGCAGGCGCGGTTCGGGGCGGACCGACCAGCGCCGCAGGCGGTTCGGGCGGCGCGGCTCCCCCGCAGAACGTCGCGGCCGCACAGGCGGGCGGCCCCCCGCCGTGGTGGTTCTATCCGCCGAAGCGCAAGAGCTGGCTGGCCCGGATCGCCCTGGGACTGCTGATTCTCCTGTTCGTCGTCAGCGTCCTGATCAACGTCGAGCTGATCGTGCTGATGGCCTCGGGGACGACCGCGGGCATGGAAACGGTCGCCCTTCGCGAGGGCGACGACGAGCAGACCGTCGCCGTCTACGCGGTGACCGGGATGATCGACGGCGACACGGCCGGGCGGTTCGAGAACTTCTTCGACGTCGTCCGCGACGATCCGGACATCAAGGCCGTCGTCATCCGGGTGGACTCGCCCGGCGGCGGCGTGTCCTCCAGCGACCGCATCTACCGCCGCATCCGCCAGATCGACGAGTCGCTGGGCAAGCCGGTTGTGATCTCGATGGGCGCCGTGGCGGCCAGCGGCGGAT
The DNA here is from genome assembly GCA_964483755.1 of uncultured Planctomycetaceae bacterium. Classification (GTDB taxonomy): domain Bacteria; phylum Planctomycetota; class Phycisphaerae; order SM23-33; family SM23-33; genus CAZADC01. Next base: position 1,174 of record CAZADC010000325.1, read on the forward strand.
ACTACATCGCCGCGGGCGGGCGGAGCATCTACGCCGAGCCGAGCACCGTCACCGGATCGATCGGCGTGATCAGCGTCTGGCCGGTCTTCGAGGGGCTGATGGACAAGTACGGCGTCGAGATCGTGACCATCCGCTCCGAGCAGGCCCGGCGGTGGAAGGCGGCCAGCAACTACTGGGAGGCCCCCGACGACCGCGTCCGCCGCGACGTCGGCGAGATGCTCACGGACATTCATGAGCGTTTCGCCGACATCGTCCGCCGCTCCCGCGGGCAGCGCCTCCAGCCGCGAGACGAGCAGGTCAGCGTCACCGGCCCGTCCGGAGAGCAGCGTCTCGTCACGGAGACCGAGCCGTTCAACGGGAAGGTGTATCTCGCCGAGGAGGCGAAGGAGCTCGGGCTCGTGGACACCGTCGGATATCTCGACGACGCCGTCGACCGGGCCGTCTCGCTGGCCGGACTGAGCGACGCCCACGTCGTGCACTACCGCCCGGAGGTGACGCTTCGCGAGCGCCTGGGCTTCGCCGGGCTGGGCGAGGCCCCGATCACCGAGGAGACGCTCGAGAAGCTCACGACCCCGCGAATTCTGATGCTCTGGAAGGCGGAGTGACCGCGGCGCGAACCCAACACGCGGCCCGACGGGCGCCGGCGCGAGCGTGCGCCGTCGCGGCGATGCTCGCCGTCACGGCCGGGGGCGCAATGGCGGCCGTCTCACCGGAGCGCATTGACGACGCCGTCGCGGCCGCCCGGACGTACCTCGCCGCCCGCCTCGGCGACGACGGACGATGCGAAGGCGAGTACGCCGCCGATCACGCCAAACACCTCCACGGCGGGAAGACGGCGATCTGCGTCTACGCCCTGCTCGCCGCCGGAGCCGACCCCGAGGACAAGCCGCTCTCCGACGCCCTGGCCTGGCTGCAGGCCGCCGAGCTCAACGGCACGTACGCCGTCGCGCTGCGGGCGTGCGCCCTGGCCGAGCTCGAGGAGGACGCCGGGCTGGACGTCCTGGGTCGCGACGTGGACTGGCTGGTCCGCGCCGGGCGCGACGGGGCCTACACCTACGGGCCGCGCGGCGCCGGCGACCCGTACGACAACTCGAACTCGCAGATGGCCGTCCTGGGCGTCCGGGCGGCGGGGCGACGCGGCGTGACGGCGCCGCCGGCGTTCTGGAAGGCCGTCGAACGCCACTGGACGACGACCCAGCAGCCCGACGGCGGGTGGAGCTACTTCGACCGTCCCCGCTCGCTCGGCGAGCGGACCTACGGGTCGATGACGGCGGCCGGGCTGGCGACGCTGTACGCCTGCTTCGACAATCTCCGGCGCGAGCAGTTCATCCGCTGCACCGCCCCGCCGGAGTACCCGCCGATCGACGACGCCCACGGGTGGCTGGCGGAGCGGTTCGAGGGCA
>CAZADC010000325.1:2586-4530 GCA_964483755.1 uncultured Planctomycetaceae bacterium
CTACTGGCTGTACTCCGTCCAGCGGGTCGGCGCGGCGAGCGGGCGGCGGCATTTCGGAGACCACGACTGGTACGCCGAGGGCGCCGCCGAGCTGGTCCGCACGCAGCGCGGCGACGGGAGCTGGGGCTTCGGCGAAGACCGCACCGCCTCGACCGCATTCGCCCTGCTGTTCCTCGCGCGGGCCCGGGCGCCGACGGCGATCGTCAAGCTCCGCTACCCCGGCCGCTGGAACGCCCGCCCGCGCGACGCGGCGAACTTCGCCCGCTGGTTCTCCCGCGCGCTCGAGACGCCGATCAACTGGCACGTCGCCTCGCTCGACGCGCCGCTGGGCGACTGGGGCGACGCGCCCGTGGTCTACCTGTCGGGCGCCGGGCCGGCGGAGTTCACCGCCGAGCAGGTCGACAAGCTCCGCGCGTTCGCCCTGGGAGGCGGGACGATCCTCACCGAGTCCGCCGGCAACAGCGCCGACTTCACGCTGGACGTCCACCGCCTGTGCGAGCGCCTGTTCCCGCAATACGAGCTTCGCCGCCTGGACGAATCGCATCCGGTCTACTCGACGAACTTCCGCGGCCCGCTCGCCGGGTCGCTCAGCGCCGCCTCCAACGGCGTCCGCCTGCTGCTGATCCACTCGCCGCAGGAGATGTCGCTGGCGCTGCAGCTCGGCGCGGCCGCGGCGGGGCGGGAGACGTTCGAGCTGGCCGCAAACGTACTGCTCTACGCGACCGACCGTGCGGACTTCGCCCCGCGCGGCGCGTCGCTCCGGCCACAGCGGCAGGACGTGCGGCCGCGCGCGACGATCCACGTCGCCCGCGTCGACTGGGGAGGCAACTGGAACCCCGAGCCGCTCGCGTGGGAGCGCCTGGCGATCCTCGCGCACAACCGGGAACGCATCCGCCTGGACCTCGCCGAGGGCGTGAAGCCGACCGACCTCGACGCCGACGACCGCCCCGTGGCCGCGATCACCGGCACCGGGCGGTTCGAACTCGACGAGACGCAGCGCGACGCTCTCCGCGCATACGTCCGGGCCGGCGGAACGCTCGTGGTCGACGCCGCCGGCGGGGACGAGACGTTCGCCGAATCGGCCGAGCGCATGCTGACGGACCTGTTCCCGGGGGCGATCCGCGGGCCGGTCGTCTCCGACCACCCGATCTACGCCGGTCCCGAGCCGATCGAGCGGATCGACTACCGGCGGGGGTACGCGATCCGCCTCGGCGGCGACCGCCACCGTCCGCGCCTCCGCGGGCTGCAGGTCGGCGAGCGACTCGGCGTGATCTTCAGCCGGGAGGACATCACGGCCGGGCTGCTGGGCACGCCGATCTACGGAATCGCCGGCTACGCCCCCCGCACGGCCGCCCCGCTGATGATCAACATCCTCTGCTACGCGGCGGGTATGACGGACTAGACCGGAGAGAGCCGCACAACCGTCAGCCTCTCAACCCTGGCCCCATGGCTCAGTCAGGCATCTGGCGACCGGCTCAGTGATGTGATCTGCTCTTGCAGCTTGATCATGCTGCCGATCCATCTCTGCCGTCTCTTCAGTATTTCAATATCGCTTGGCATGTCCAAGCATTGCGCGTATTGAGCGATCGTGTCGACCCCCCAGTGGTTCCACAAGAGTCGCACCAAGTGGTGGTCCACGAATTGTTTGACTAGGTATGCCATGTGATACGTCTCACTGCTTCGATGGGCACCATGAACAAAGCGATTCCGCTCCAGTCGCACGGACTCTAGCAAGTCCATTGCGATGTTCCGATCATGGTAGACACGAGTTGCTCGCTTGATCGTCTTGTCGTATCGAGCCCCTACAGTATCAGTCATCCGTTCAAGCATGCCCCAGAGGTGCAGTAAGGCTCCGCTCATGCTTCGGCTATCCACTGCATCCAGATATCGTTGCAGAAGGCTGCGGAACTCGACCGCGTAGGGCAATGCCCGTATCTTGCGGTC
>CAZADC010000326.1:0-4529 GCA_964483755.1 uncultured Planctomycetaceae bacterium
TCACCGGACCTACCGGGAGCGGCAAGTCCACCACCCTCTACGCCGCCCTCAACGCCATCAGCTCGATGGAAAACAACGTCTGTACGGTCGAAGACCCGATCGAATACCACCTGCCGCTCATCAACCAGTTTCAGGTCCAGGAAAAGATCGGCCTGACGTTCTCGCGGGCGCTGCGGACGCTGCTCCGCCAGGACCCCGACGTGATCATGGTCGGAGAGATCCGCGATGAAGAAACGGCGCGGACCGCCATCCAGGCGGCGCTGACCGGGCACCTGGTCTTCAGCACGCTGCACACCAACGACGCCTCCGGCGCCGTCACGCGCCTGCTGAACATCGGCGTCGAGCCCTACCTGGTGTCCGCGTCGCTTGTGGCGTCGCTCGCCCAGCGCCTCGTTCGGAAGATCTGCACCAACTGCAAACAGCCCTACGAGCCGCCCGCCAACATTCGTCACGCGGTGGAGCGCTGCTGCGGGGAGGTCGAGACCTTTTACCGCGGGACCGGGTGCCCCAAGTGTCGAAGCACCGGCTACTCGGGGCGGATCGGAATCTACGAGCTGCTCGTCCCCGACGAGTCCTTTCGCGAGCGGGTTCTCCAGGAGCCCGGCGTCACGGAGCTTCGCCGTCTTGCCGAGGAGTCCGGGATGGTCTCGCTCCGCGCCGACGGGCTGGCGAAGGTCAAGGCGGGCATCACCACCGCGGAGGAAGTCTTCCGCGTGACCGCCACGTGAGCGCCCGCCGAGACGGGAGAAGAACATGACGCAGGCAACCTGGTCCGAAACCGCCGAGCAGCAGTTCAGCGACGCGCACGACGCGCCCTTCGACGCCGCGGCCGCCGCCGGGCCCGGCCAGCCCAGGCCGAAGAAGGTCAAGCGCGACGACGTCATCTACTTCGCCACGCAGCTGGCGGTCATGGTGGACACGGGCGTCCCGCTGCCCGAGGCGCTGGACTCCATCGCCGAGCAGACCGAGCACATCGGACTCAAGCTCGTCGTCCACGACCTGTCGGAGCATGTCAAGGGCGGCACGAGCTTCTCGGGCGCCCTGGAGCGGCATCCGAGGGTATTCAGCAGGCTGTTCATCGCGCTGATGCGGGCGTCGGAAGCCTCCGGGACCATGGGGCAGATGCTCACCCGCGCCAGCGAGTACATGCAGCAGGAGCGGGATATCCGCAAGAAGATCAAGGGAGCGATGACCTATCCGATCGTGATGCTCTCCTTCTGCGTCCTCGTGGTCATCGCGCTGCTCGTGTTCATCCTGCCGCGCTTCGAGAAGATCTACGAGGGCAAGGACGCCGTCCTGCCGGTCCCGACCCGCGCGCTGCTGGCGATGAGCAACGGGATCATCACCTACTGGCCGCTCATCCTCGCCGGGGCGATCCTCACCGGCGTCGGGGCGTTCCTGTTCTTCCGCTCGCCCAGCGGCAAGCGGGCGATGGACAAGGTGCGCATCTCCCTGCCGGTCATCGGTCCGATGTATCGCAAGGCGTACCTCGCCCGCGCCTTCCGCACGATGTCCACGATGGTCTCCACCGGCGTGGCGATGCTGGACGGACTCCAGATTACCGCCGCGGCGGCAGGAAACCAGTTCTACGCGAAGGTGTGGCACGACGTCGGCGACGCCGTCGAGCGCGGGTCAAGTGTGTCCGAAGAGCTCTTCGAGCACGACCTGGTGCCCCGCACCGTCACCCAGATGATCTCGGCCGGCGAGCGAAGCGGGCGCCTGGCGATGGTGATGGACCGCGTCGCGAAGTTCTGCGAGGAGGATCTGGAAGTGGCCGTCAAGACGGTCACCAACATGATCGAGCCGATCATGATCGTCGTGATGGGAACGATCGTCGGCGGCATCGCGATGGCGCTGCTGCTGCCGATCTTCAGCATCTCGAAGGTCGTGGCGCATTGACGCGGTCCGCGTGACAGGCCGTCGCGCGAGCAAACCGAGCACGTCCGATCTCGTTGAGGACGGCATGGAGCGGTCCGTTTGGAAGGCCGGACCGCCAGCCGCGCCCGGGCAACCGGGCTCATGACCGTCCTTATCAGGGGCAGGGGCGGGGTTGCCCGCACGGGACCCCGCCCTTGCGTTCTATTCCGCGACGCCTCGACGCAAGGCGGGTGACCGGATTCCTCGGGGACTTTCCGCGACGGGTCGGGTTTAATACCACTGGTATACGATGTCGGTCGTGCCCTGGCTGTGCGACACGGCAAATCCGCACGACCACCCCGCATTTGGAAAAGGACCCCCGCATGAATCGCATCCGTCTGCTGTCGGCCTGCCTGGCAGCGCTTGCCCTCGCTTGCTTCGCCGCCGCTGAATCCCCGATCTTCGACGTGCCCCGGATGACCGACCTGACCGTCGACGGCGACGCCGCCGACTGGGGCGACGGCGGATTCCGCGTGGAGGTGCTCGGCGGGCGCGGCGGGATCATCCTCCCGGCCGACGACCTGGACGCGAACTTCCGGCTCGCCTGGAACGACCGCGGGCTGCTCGTGCTCGTGGACGTCAGCGACGACGTCTACAGGGAGTACGACAACATCGAACAGTTGTGGCGCATGGATGCCGTCGAACTCTACGTCGCCCGGAAGCGCGGCGGCCGGGAGATGTACCAGGTCCTGCTCGCGCCGGGGATGGACGGCGAGCACGACGAGCTGCGACATCACCTCTACGACCATCGCAGGAGCGAGAAGCTCAAGAAGGAACACCCGCTGTCGACCGAGGCGGCCCGGCGGGCCGACGGGCGGCGATACACGATGGAAGTCCTCCTGCCGTGGGAGAACCTCGGAGTCACTCCGGAGACGGGCGACGAGGCCGGCTTCCAGCTCTACGTCGCGGACGTCGACAACGAGGGCAAGCAGCATCACGCCATCTGGTATCCGCAGGTCGGCACGTTTCGCAACGCCAACGCGATGCACCGCATCCGGCTTGCCGAGAAGGCCTCCCCGCCGGTGACGGCGTCCGTCCGCCTCGGCTACGGCGGGCTCGGACGCGTCAAGGCGACGGTGACGGGCGTCAAGGAGCTGGCCGGCAAGTCCGCCGCGCTGGTCGGGGGCGCCGGCGTCGAGATCGCCCGCGCAGAGCTCGAAGTCGTCCGCGGCCGGGCCGTGGGGGAGATGAAGCTTCCGCACCCTCTGCCCGAGGGCGCCGGTGAGAACCAGCGCATCGTCGTCGACGGCGTGCGCGTGGCGACGCTCGATCAGAAGGTCCTCCCTCCACCCGCGACGGCCGAGAGCGAGGCGCTGTTCGGCGCCCGCATCCAGCGGACGATGACGCTGCTTGAGACCAGCACGGCCAAGGCGCCGAATCCGGTGACGATCCTGTTCTACGGGCAGTCCATCATCGCCAGCGACTGGTGGCAGACGGTCGCCGCGGACCTGCGGGACCGCTTTCCGCACGCCGACCTGACGATCGAGAACCGCTCCATCGGCGGATTCGAGGCGCACAACCTCGTCCGCACCGAGCCTGCGGACCTCTATCCGATGTACCCCGACCTGGTGATCTTCCACGTGTACGCCGGGGAGTACAGCGGGGATCTGGAGAGGATTATCTCCAACATCCGCCGCTACACCACGGCCGAGATCATGTTCTTCACGCACCACGCGCCTATCCCCAACCGCCAGTTCGATGAGTCGGCCGACGTCACCCGTCTGCTTGCCCAGCGGTACAACTGCGAGCTGGTCGAAGTCCGCGAGGAGTGGCGCCGCTACATCGAGGAAAACGAGCTCGATCCCGAGGATATGCTCAAGGACTCCGTCCACCCCAACGAGCTTGGCAACCATTTGCTGGCTGCGCTGGTGTCGAGGCATTTCCGGATGAATACCATCGCCCCCGGTGGATGGACCGACCGCGTCCGCCGGTACGAGGCCAAGCGCCTCGCGACCGAAGGCGCGGCCGACGAGATCGTCTTCACCGGTGATCCGTGGAAGCCGGTCGACGCGCCGAACCATTCCCCGGCCTCGGCGGTGGCGGTCGGGTCCGACCCGGACAGCGCGCTGAAGCTGACGTTCGAGGGCAACCGTGTCGTCGCGATCCCCGGCGCGTATGCGGGCAAGACCGGTACGGCGAAGGTGCTGATCGACGGCCGGGCGCCGTCGGAATTCCCCGGCGTCTATACGTTCACCCGCACCAGCGGTGTCGGCGGCGGGTGGTGGCCGGCGATCCGGCGGGTGTCGCATCGGGCGCCCCTGCTGGTCGAGGAGTGGACGCTGAGCGTTCTGGCTGTCGACGAGAACGGCGTGCCGACGGAGTTCAAGCTCGTCGGCTCGAAGACTGGCGAGGACGGAATCGGCCGCCCGGACGAATTGTTCGTCTCCGACTCCGGCCGGGTGGTGATCGAGCCGCAGGACTGGGTCTTCCCGCACGCCCGACGTGTGTTCGGCGCGAAGGTCGGGCCGGGCTTCGAGGTGCGCTGGAAGGCGGTCGGGCTGTTCGCGGACGTCTACGCGCCCGAGTCAGCGGCCGGGAAGGACGCCTCGACGCGCAACGGCCCGCCGCGCCTGAAGCGCGTGGTGCTCGCCCAGGGGCTGGAGAACACCGCG
>CAZADC010000327.1:0-4523 GCA_964483755.1 uncultured Planctomycetaceae bacterium
GGCTGGGGTAGCGCCTTGACGGGAAACGGCAGGAATGCTTCGATGGCGGATGTGGACACGGGCTCGGGCTTCCACGCCGGGGCGGTTTCTGCCATCTGCACGAGCGTCCCTGCCAGGTCGTCGGGGCCCTTGGCGTCCAGATTGTCCAGCCACTCGCTAACGTCCTTCGCATCTCCGGGCAGTTCGACGATCCGCACGTCGGCCGCCTTACCGCAGAGGCGGCCACCCACGTCCTCAGCGTGGCCGCGCCCATCAGTGTCCTTGTCTGCAATGACTGCCACGCGCCGCCCGTGGAGCGCCGAATCGTCGGCCAGCTTGCCCCACTTGCCCGCGCCGCCGGGGTTCGTCGTGGCGGCGAGGCCCAGAGCGGCCAGGTTGTCTGCATCCTTCTCGCCTTCGGCGATGAAGACCCATCCTCTCGGGTCGCCGGCGAGCAACTCCGGCAGACGGTACAGGACGCGGGGTACGCCGTTGAGGTTCCATTCCCACCCGCCCTTGCCGTCCGGTCGCCGCTGGCTGAACCCCTTCGGATCGTAGCGGATCACCTCGAACAACAGCTCGCCGGCAGCGTTGCGGTAGTCGTAGGTAGCGACGATCTTGCCCCGCTTGGCGCGCTTGCCGTGCTTGCCGCGCCCGACGGGTGGTTCCTCGCGCGGGCCGGCGGGCCTGCCCCCGTTGCGACTCGGAGACAGGTCCGCAAAGGTCAGGCCGATGGCCGCGAGTATGTCCGCCGTCGCTTCCTTGCCGCAGGCGTGGCAGAAGACCAGCGCTTTCCCATCCGGCGCTCGGCGAAGACTGAGGCTTCGCTTGTGTCCCTGCGGGGGGTTCTCGTGGAGCGGGCAGAATGCCTCCCACTTGTCCTTTCCTGTCGTCCTCGCGCCGTCCAGGCGTGCGAGTAGTTCTTGCACTGGGTCAACGTCCGGTATACTCTTCTTCATGGTTCACCATCCGTGGACTTTAGCGACTTTCCCGCAGGCATAAACCTTTGCCAGTAAAGGCTTACGAATTAACGCAACTCTTCCGAAAAAGGTAGAGTTGCATGAAATTCGGCCGGAATACACGGTTTCCAGAGTTCGGCGATGCCCAGAATGGCTAAAGTCCACCATCCGTGAGTTGGCAGGACTTGGCCCGCCCGGCGGTGGTCGCCGCCGAGCGGGCCCTTTCGTGGTCCCTCGCTCCCCGCCACAACCGGGCGGGTGGCGCGCGACAGCCGCGTCATGCTCGGGCTTCCTTGCCACAGCTCTTGCAGCCGCCACGTACCCAGGCCTCAACCGCGGCACGATCCCACCTGCGCAGGGCTCCGATTTTGTGGGGTGCCGGCATGGCATGGGCGGCAGACAGCCGCCAGACGTGCCGGGGCGAGCAGCCCAACAGCGTGGCCACGCGGTTTACGTCGATGAGGAGGGACGGCTCGCGGGGCGTCCTTTCCCCGCCGACGGTGCGCTCGTCGGTAGCTCTCTCCGGGTGCCTTCCAGTCATTGTGTCGCTCCCATAGGTACTTTCCTGACCAAGGCCGCCACTACGGCCTACGTAAGGAAGGCAACCGGGGACGTGCCCAGTCATGCTTGGGCGAATTTGCGAAGACTCAGAGGGGTGAAGTGGGCATGCCCACTTTGCGGTGGGCGCGGAGTGGACGCGGAAGTTGGGCCTCAGGAGTGGGTGGCAGCTAGGTCCTTTTCCCCAGCAGAGCCGCCACGGTTCCCCTGGCCTGTTCGTCAGTCATCTCGCCGGCCTCGTACTTCTCGAGGATCGACTTCGCCTCGGTCGGCGCGAGTTGCCTGATTTGGCGCAGCGTTTCCTCGCGTTCAGCGCGCAGGGTCCGGGCAGCCGGGTCTGTCGCCTGTGCCTCCGCTACCCCCGCCTGCTCCACGGCTTTCTCGAGCCCGATCTTGCCTGGCCCACGCGTTCTGCGCGATCCCCTGGCTCTGTCTCTAGCCAACGGGATTCTCAGTTCCCGAGCCATTGCGATCCATGCGGGTGACTTGCTCACCATGCTCGGCGAACGCACCCCCAAGGCTCGGGCAATAGCGTTGCGCCCGAACAGCTTGTGGGCAGCCTTCTCGGCTCCGGGCTTGCCGTCCTCAACACCCGCCAGCATGTCCGCATACCTGACGGCGCGCTTGGCCTTGTATTCCCGAATCGCGCTGTCCAAATCCCGCTGCGTCCAGCTTCGCTTGCTCGAAGCACCGGCCCGAGCATCTTGGGGTGCGCTTTCTGCCTTGCCACGAGTTGGCGACTCAGCGTCCTCGCCGTAGAGCGAGTCCACCAGCCGTTTGGTGTGTTCCCTGTCCTTGCGATCCGCCTCGGCTATGGCAGCCGTCGCCTGCTTAACCGGATACTCCAGTACCGAGCCGGCGCGGGTGGCGACGTATTGCGTTCCTGTGTCACCGTCTGCGTCACTCTCATCCACCGTGCGGAGCCAGCGTTGCTCCCCATGAACGCAGCTCAGAAAGGCTTGGAAGGGCGGCTGGCCACGGCCGTGGGTGAAGCCATGGCCCATTCCATACGTTCGGTTCCTGAATTCCTGAAGCACCCCCGCCAGTTCGCTGCGCCACTGCCCCTGTCGCGTCCCCTTGACCAACCGAATGACACTGTCAGTTCCTTCGAGGGCCTTCTCGGCCGCCTCAACGGCTTCCAGAACTGCAGCCTTCATCTGGTCCATACCGTCGCAGAGCGACTCCCGCACCTCTCTCGCTGCCCTGGGGCGTCCATCGTTTGCCCGCGTGAACTCCTGAACAGCGCGCCGCCAGTCATCGGCCTTGTTCTCGACCTCAAAGAGCGCGTCGGCGAGTGCCTCGATACGGCCGGGATGTTCCGACGAACTCGGTCGAACGCTGTCCCAGCAGCGCAGGACGAATTGAACCCACTCGGAGCGATCGCCGCTGTCCTCCAGCAGCTCCCCGGCGAATCGCCGGCTGTTGAATTCGTGGACGCCTTCGTTCGGCTCCCAGGCCCAGTCCTCAAACTCAGTCAGGCCGAGTCCGGCGTCATTGGCGTGCGGATCGGTCATCAGCCATGTCAGCAAGAGGACTCTCTTGGCCTGGGCTTCCGTGGGCTTGTCAATCGTCTCGGTGCGAAACGACCGCACGGCTTCGCCGAAGCGCCGGAGCTTGCTGAACTGCTTCCGATACGGCTTGCCCTTGCACCTGGCGACCCGGTCCGCCTCAGCTCCCCGCAGCGTGCCCTCCTTCTCCTTCCTGAGCAGTTCGGCCCTCTCATCGCGCTCACGCTTCGCGAACACGGCATCGCTGAAGTGCTCGTCCAGCCACTGCCCGGCCTCGCGGTAGTACTCCGGCCGGGCCTTGATGTCGGCCGCGATGGCGCGCTCTAGCGCATCCTGATGCTCCGGCTGGGCGGTATTGGCCACCTTGCTGCCTTTCCATGACTCGAACAGGACTGAGGGCCGAGCCCACGGCGATCATCGACCTGCGCTGCGTCAAGCACGGCAAGGCAAGCACATCGCCTCGTTCGGCCTTCCCACGAGTGCCCGAGCCCCGGAGGCCGCCACCTTGGACACTTCGCCCCGGTGGCAGTCATCCGAAGCCAATGCTTGAAAACATCTGCCTCGCGGGCGATAGTACGCGGGCAGATCATCGCGGGGCAAGTCAAAGCGTCGGCCGCAACCGGGTAGGAGTCCGGGGATCGGCCTGGGCCGCCTGCGGGAAAGGGAGTCAGATGTCCGAAGCGCTGCCGGCAGATGTTGTCGGGAAACTCCGCCAGATCCTCGCCGAGTGGAAGAAAACGGACTCGTACCGGCGGCAGATCGCCCCCAAGGACGGTGTCCTGGCCCGCTTCCAGCCGGTCTTCTCGCCGGAACACGTCGGCGAGATCACCGAGGATGAGTTCCGCCCTTTCCTGCTCGACAGCAACAACCACCACTGGTCCGGCCTGCATCGCCAGGGCAGCAAGATGTGCGCGGATATGCCTGCGCTGCGGGAAGCCCTGACGCTCCTGCTGGATCGCTCCCAGCCGCTGGCCGACCGCGTGGACCGGGCCACCGAGAAGATTCACGGGCTCGGTAAGAACATCGCTACAGCCATACTGATGGTCGCCTTCCCGGACGAATACGGCGTCTGGAACAACCGTTCCGAGGGCGCCATGAAGAGCCTCGGGCTGTGGCCGGACTTCGAGCGCGGTGAATCCTTCGGCAGCCGCTACGCGAAGGTCAACGGCGTCCTCCTGCAACTCCGTGATGCGCTCAACCTCGACCTCTGGACGCTGGACTATCTCTGGTGGCATCTCGATCAGATCGAAGATGCGAACGACTTTGACGATGAGATCACCATCTCGCCGGCGGTGGAGGAAAGCCTTCAGCGATTCGGCTTGGAGCGACACCTCCACGAGTTCCTGCGCGACAACTGGGAGCATACCGAGCTCGGACGCGACTGGGCGATCCACCAGGAGCCGGGGGACGATGAGGCCGGATACGAATACCCCTGCGAAGTCGGGCGAATCGATTTGCTCGCCAAGCACCGCACCGAGCCCCGCTGGCTGGTCATCGAGCTGAAGCGCAACCAGACCAG
>CAZADC010000328.1:0-419 GCA_964483755.1 uncultured Planctomycetaceae bacterium
GCAAGCGTGGGCATCGGCATCCCCGGCGCCATCTCTCCGGCTACGGGGCGGATCAAGAACGCCAACTCCACCTGGCTCATTGACCGCGAGCTGGACCGTGATCTGTCGCAGCGGCTTCAGCGCGAGGTGCGCCCACGACAGGCAGGCGCGGACCACCGGGTCGCGCAGCGTCATCGTGAGTTTCACGCCGGACAGGTGTTCGGCGATGCGGCGCATGGCCGGCTCGAAGATCATGTAGGAGTTGCTGAACTCCCCCACAGCCGTCTCGTCGCGAACGTCGGCGAAGTACGTCCGCTCGTACCAGTCCATCCCCCGCTGCCAGGCGACGGTGAAGAAGTTGACGTTGTCGGGAGCGGCGGGCACGTAGATCTGCGGGTGCTCGAGGCATACCCGCCAGAGCCGGCTCGACGCGGACTTTG
>CAZADC010000328.1:429-4519 GCA_964483755.1 uncultured Planctomycetaceae bacterium
AAGTTGGGGAATGTCATGTTGTCGTCTCGCGCCGCTCGGCTGGTGTGCGCCCGGGACCGTTCGGCCGTCAGGTCGCGGGCAGCGCGGTCGGCGTTTCGCGGGGGGAACGGCCGTCGGGATCGTTCACCAGCGCCCCGCTCGGTCCCGGCACCGTCCCGCCGTGCGCCAGTAGTGGGTCGTTCGTCTCACACATCCAGGCGTCGAGGCGGCCGCGCATCTCGGCCGCGATGGGCCGCATGTCGGACCGATCGATGATGTTGTTGGCCTCGGCCGGATCGAAGACCAGGTCAAAGAGCATTTCCTGATCGCGCGGTTGTCGCTCCCACCCGGCAGCAAGCAGCAGGTCCTTGCAGCGTCCGTCGTCGCAGTTGGGCAGCACGAGGCGTTCGCGATGGTCATACCGGCGGATGTACTTGTGGCGCTCGGTTCGCACGCAGCGCTGCGGCTCGTAGGCGGCGTGGTAGGTCACCTCCGCGAAGATCGCTTCGTGGGCCTGCTCTGCCCGCCCGTTCACCACCGGGCGCAGGGACGTGCCATCGACCCCGGCAGGCCGGTCGATGCCGGCCACATCGCAGGCCGTGGGTATCAAGTCGATGAGGCTGATGACAGAATCGACGACCTTTCCGCCGGAGAACCCGCCGGGTCCACGGAGGATGCAGTACACGGCGATACCGGGATCGGTGAGGTTGCACATGTTCCGGGGGAACTGGAGCCCGTGGTCGGTGAAACAGCACACGAGGGTGTTCTCGGCGAGATCTGCATCGTCCAGCGCCGCCAGAACGCGCCCATAGGACTCGTCCATAACGCGGGCACTGGCCTTGAAGGCGGCGGTATCACGGCGGGACTCCGGCGTATCCGGCAGCGGTGCCGGCGGGCGGCAGTAGCGCTCGTCCTCGGCGAGGTGCTCATCGGGCCGAGGCTCGTGGAACGGGATGTGCGTCTCGTTGAGGCCGACGAAGAGGAAGAACGGGCGGCTGTGCCCTTCCCGCAGGAATGCGGCAGCCGCGGCTGCGGGATCGCGACCGTCCCGCAGTTCGGGGTAGTTCGCATCGAGGCAAGTAAGGATGCGGTCATACCCCACCGATCGCACGTCGGGCGCCGTGTGCTCCACGCCGGCGAGCACGGTCTCATAGCCGTCCGCTTTGAGAAACCGCGCGGCGTGCACGTCGTAGTCCCGCATAGCGAACCCACGATGCGCCAGGCCCAGCATGCCGCATGAATGCGCATATCGCCCCGAGAGAAACGCGGCGCGGCTGGGTGAGCATGTGGGCGCGGCGGCGAAGGCATTGCGAAACAGCACGCCCTGCGAGGCGAGGCGCTGAATGTGCGGTGCGGGCACGGCATGGCCGTAGGGCTGGACGAACTGCCCGGTGTTGTGCGAGTGAAGGAACAGGATGTTCGGGCGCTGTGCCATGGCGGTCCTCCCGGGCGGCGGTCGAGGCCGAGCGCCGACAGCCGGCTGGCCAGTATGTGCCGGCTGCAACCGAAATGGAAATACCTTGCGCCGCGTGCGGGGGCAAGGGGACCGTGCTAGGATGCCGTCTATGACCGACGCTGACAACACATGGGACCGATTCGAGGAGATGCCGCAGCAGCTCGTCGGATACGATGCCGGCAAGCACATCAACATCGACTCGACCGAGTCGGCCGAGCGGGTCTTCCAGACGGTGGTGGACTACTTCTGGGCGGACGCGGGTGTGCCGACAGGGAAACTGCCCGCGGGGCGGGACGTGTCCCTCGACGAGGCCGACTTCCAAGGCCTGGACATGTCGGACGTCGCGCGGGCCGAGCGCCTGGACGCGGTCGTCGAGTTCGGCTGGAGCACGCACCTCTACCTGTTCCATCCGAAGCGCCCTCGTCGCCGGGCCCGACTGGTCGTCGTCCATCACGGGCACGCCCAGCCCACCGAATGCTGGACCCACGGGATCGGCATGACGGCCGAGTGGCTCCTGCGCCAGGGCTGTCACGTGCTGGGTATGCAGATGCCCATGCGCGGCTGGCACTTCGGGCCGACGACGATCGACTTCCCGTCCGGCAGCCGGACGGTCGGAACGCACGACGAGTTCGTCGAGCGCCTGGAGATCGTGCGGCCGGGGCTCGGCATCCGCTTCTTCATCGAGCCGGTTGTCCAGGCGATCAATCACGGCCTCATGCGACTCGGGCTCGACGCGGATGTCGCCATGGTGGGCCTCTCGGGCGGGGGATGGACAACGCACGTCGTCGCGGCCGTCGACCGGCGGATCCGCGTGAGCATCCCGGTGGCCGGGTCACACCCGATGTACGTGCGCGAGTGCTACGACTACCCCTACGACCTCGAGCAGAGCCTGCCCGAGCTCTACGAGGAGCGGGCGACCTGGATGGATCTCTACGCCCTCGGCGCCATCGGCGGCAGCGCTCCCCGCCGACAGGTCCAACTGCTCAACCAGTACGACTCGTGCTGCTTCTACGGGGTGGCCCACAAGACGTACGAGCCGCACGTCCGGCGCGCGGTCGCGGCGGCCGGCAGCGGACAGTGGGACGTCGTGCTCGACCGCACGCACAGGGAACACCAGATCTCCCCGCACGCCCTGGAGACCACGATCGCTCCGGCGCTTGAGCTTTGACCGGCCGTCTTCTCACACCATTCCCGACGAACGGACTCAGAAGAGCCAGCAACATGACCGACCCCGCAGCCCAGCAGGACCATAAGCTCTCGGACCTCGAGCCAACACTGGCGGACCAGGCGCGTCGCACGGTGACCGAGCAGCCCATCGGGCGAAGCGACCCGCAGCCGCGCAGACACCGGTCGCAGGTCGGCGACCCCGCCGTACGGATGAGCAACCGCCAGTTGAAGGTCGCGCTGTGGGGCCCGCCGGAGCAGCTCACGCTCAGCCTCGGCAAGACGGACGTGTGGGACCGCCGCCGGGGATGGGAGCGGCCGCTGACGCTCGAGGAGATCCGCCGAGGCGCGTTCGACTCGATCAACGCCTTCACCGTCGATGAGGACATCGCCTCGCGAGTCGATGAGCAGGGCCGGCCGAAGGTCAACCGCCCGTGGGGCTACCTGTCGCCCGAAGGCGGACGGGTGGAGCGGTACATGTCCTGGTGGGCCTACGACTACCCGTGCGCCAAGCCCGTCGGGCAGGTCCAGTTCCGCTGCCCCGACCTGGCCGCCGCCGACCAGCCGACCGCGACGGTGCACTGCGGCGACGGTCGCGTGGAGGCGGCCGTCGCGGCCGATGGGGCCCGGGCCCGTCTCACGTGGCTGGTGATGATGACGCGCAACCTGGCTGTCCTGGAGGGAGAGCTGTCCGGACTGAGGCAGCCGGCAGCGATTCGCCTGTTCCGCCACCGCGACACCGTGCCCGGCGCGGCGGCGTCACAGCTCTGGCTCGAGCCGCCTCAAATCCAGGCCCTGACGCGCTATGACTACGGCGCGGACAGCGAGTGGAACGGCCCGGTCGCCCCGCCCGAATGCGGCTGTGAGGAGGATCTGTTCTGGATCCGCCAGGTCCTGCCCCCGGAGAAGACCTTTCCCAACGGCTTCGAATACGTCTTGGCAGGCACGGTCGTCGGTGCGGGTTCGCGGGCGGAACTCGCCGAGGGTCAGCCGGGCCTGGGAACGCTGCCCGAGAACCATCCGGATGACGAGTATCGCTACGGTCCGCACTACGAGCCCATCCGTCGGGCGGAGGGCTGGGCGGCTACGGCGTATCTGCTGGGTGAGGGCGATCTGCGCTTCCGCGCCCTGTTTACGGTGGTCACTTCCGCCGAGAGCGATGGCCCGCTCGCCGAGGCAAGGCGTCGCCTCACCGAGGAGCGCGACACGTCCCCGACCGCCCTGCGGGAGGAGAACGCCGCGTGGTACCGTGACCTGTACGCCCGCCGGGAGCATGGGCGGGTGTTCACCGGCGACGCATCGTTCGCCGAGGAACGTACGCGGAAGGCCTTTGCGAGCTGGTCCTGCCCGCACAGCTCGGGCACGTTGCCGGACCCGCGCCGGCTCGAATGCGACGTATCATACGCTTGGTTCGAGCAGGACGTCGCGCCCTGGCATGGCATGCAACGCCGTAAGCCAATCCGTTGAGGGTGTGGCCGTAAGTTATTCTTT
>CAZADC010000329.1:0-4508 GCA_964483755.1 uncultured Planctomycetaceae bacterium
CTTCGTGGTCCATGGAGTAGAGCGCCAAGGCCTTGGCGGTCGCGTTGGCGTTGGCCAGTTCCGCGGCCTCCTTTGCTCGTCCGCGGGCCTGTGCCAGCGCGGGCATGAGCATCCCTGCGGCCATGGGCCCGCAGAGCGCGCTGGGAACGGGGATTGAGCCGTACGTCTCGATGATCAAGCCCTCGTCGTCGGACGAGATCGCTCCCACCTGCGGCCAGACGTACTTCTCGATCGTCGCCAGGTCGGGAAGCCAGTCCGGCGCGGCGCCGAACTCGGCGGCATCGGGCGTGTTGGCGCCGAACGTCCATAGCAGCAGCATCGCCGGGTAGACCTGTCGGATGACGGCGGGGACGTCCACGTACTCCAGCATGGACGCCTCCCGGGAGACCTGCCCGCGGACCGACCGGAACCGCTCGGTGTCCATCAGGGATGCGTCGCCGTCCGAGCCGATCGACGACGCGATCACCTGAGGCCAGAGGGCCACGTGCAGACGCCCGTCGCGGATCGCCCACGCCGGCGCGACCGGCATGTGCATTCCGGAGAGGCGGACGTAGCTGATCTCGGTGCGGTCGATGGTCAGCTTGCGGATTCCCGGACGGGCCGCCCCGCCCGGTCCGTCGTCGGCGGGCGGGAGCATCCGCCCGGTGAGCTTGTCGATCGTCGCCTGCAGATGCTCGGGGTCCTTGACCGCGGCGGTCAGCATGGTGCCGGTCAGGAACCCGCCTTGCGACGGCGCGCTGGTGACGGTCCACACGTCGCCCAGCGGGGCGAGCACGTCGAGGGCCAGCGAGATGCCGAGCTCCTCCTCGGCGCGCGCCAGCTCCGCGGTGAACTGTCGATCCGCCTCGGGGTCCCATTCGCGGATCATCCGCCGCAGCTCCGCGTACGTCGCTTCCGGGGACAGGCGCATCGCTCCCGTGTAGATCGCGTCGGGCGGGGCGGTCGCCAGGTCCCCTTCGCCCAGCGGCGCGGCCGCCAGCAGACCCAGTACGCCCCGGTGCGGCGCGGGCGAGAACACCTTGCCCCGATACAGCATGCCGCGATCGACGACCCGGACGGCGTCGGCGAAGGCGGTGACCTTGTCCACGCCCAGAATCGGCAGCATGCGGCGGACGTCCCGCGCCTCGGACGGTGGCGCGACGGCGTACAGCCGTTCCAGCGCCCCCGCCACGTCCAGGTACCTTACGATCTGCTCGTTCTCGCCGGACACCGCCTCGACGCACGCGCCGAACTTCTCCACGGTCGCCAGGCTCCGGGGCGGGGCGACCTCCGTCAGCTCCTGCGGCACGTCCGAACCGACGGCTACGAAGAACACGTTCTTCATGTACCCGAAGCCGACCTCGCCGGCCACGGGAAGCTGCGTCGAGCGGTAGGTGACCGTCCCGGCTGTCTTCTGAACCAGCATCTCCTGTCGGACCAGCGGCTCTATGAGGACCTGCAGGTGCTCGTCGAAGGCGTCCCTGTCCTGCCCGAGATCGATCAGCAGGACCGCCTCGACGATCGGCGGGCCGCCGCCCTCGGACGGCTTGACGTCCAGCACGGACAGGGCGATCGGGTGCTGCCAGACGATCCCCGCCGTCTGCCAGCCGTGGGCGATCATCCGCCGGGTCCGCTCGTCTCCGCCGGCGGCCTGGAAGGACGCCTTGCGGGCGAGGTTGACGAGCTCGGCGACGCGGGGCTCCTGGAGGAGCTGGCCGAACATCGAGCCGTCGAAGGTCAGGCTCCGCCCCGCCCAGCCGATGTAGTAGAGGCTGCGGGCGGGCAGTCGCTCGGCCAGCGGGGCCGCCGTCGCCCCCGCCGCGACGCACAGAACGCACAACGCGGTGATCACAGTTCGCATGGACATGGGATGCCTCCTTCGCATTGGCCGGATCCGCCGGTCGCCTGGCGGTCGAACGAGCCGCCCTGATCAAACGTGCTGTACCATGCTAAATCCGCGCCCGCGTCGCCCGCCAGCGTTTTTCCATGCCGATTTTCGCCCTCCGCCCCGCGTCAGATGTCCTCTAGGAGCTGCTCCACCGTCCCGTGCTCGGCGTCCTCGGACGGGGCGACGGGCGAGTCGGGCGGGGGCGGGAGCGTCGGGTCGGTCCGTTCGCGGTATTCGGCGAGGTTGCTCTTGCCGTCGCGGTCCGGGTCGGCGTCGGGGTCAGCGTCCGTGGCGGTGGCCATCTGCCCGAACTTCCCGAAGTAGTACATCTCGAACCAGTTGGGCAGCCCGTCTCCGTCCGCGTCGCCGTACTCGCTGTAGTGGAACGGCTCGATGTCGCCGAAGTCCAGCGTCCAGTGGCGGGCGAATTCCGTCGAGATGCACGTCTTGCCGATGTCCTGGCGGAAAGGCCTGTCGGTGATGGGCTCAGGATGCTCGAGCCGGACGACAACCTTCCCGTCGCGGACCAGCTCGGCCGTGACGGCCCCGGGGGTGAGCGGGAACTGCCTGTGCGACATCCCGGCCGGGGCGCGCCACTCGGCGTCGCGCCCGGGCAGGCGGACCGTCGCCGGGGAGGGCAGGATCGTCACCACCTCCAGCACGTTCTTGACGTCCTTGCGGGCCTCGAAGGGCGTAACCTCCGAGCCCGGCGCGTACTTGTGCGAGAAGATGTAGACCTTGTCGTGGTCGACCTCGGGCTGCCGCCCGGTCTTCCACCACTCGATGAAGTGGCCCGTCAGGTCGTAGTAGGCGTATCGCGTGTTGTATCCGGGCGAGAGGTTCGTGCTCTCGTGGTAGTCGTTCCAGGTGATGAACTGCACGAGCGTGCTCGGCCACTCGCGGGCGGCCGCCCACTGCCCGCGGACCCAGTCGGCGCCCGGACTGGCCATCTGGAGCCAGCCGTAGTTCTGGTACTGGAGGAGGAACGGGTGGCACCATTCGCCGCCGGCCGCCTGGACCGCCTGCGCGATTTCGGGGACCTTCCCGCCCCACATGAACATTCCCACGGCAGGGAGCTGCTCGGCGATGACGCCCGCCGCCCGGACCATCGGGTCCCCGTCGATCTTCTTCAGCTCGGCCCGACCGGTCTCGTCCAGTCCGTGGAAGAACGCGCTGAGGCAGAACTGCCAGTAGATATCCTGCCCCACCTCCTTCTCGATCTCGCGGTAGGCGTCGCCGATCATCCGCCAGCCTTCCTCGCTCGCCCGCAGGCGCATGACTTCCTTCTGCTTCTCGTCGCCGGTCGCGCCGGTCTTGCGGGCGTACAGATAGCTCACCCACGGCCAGGCGGACTGGTAGCCCATGATCAGCGGCTTGCCGTCGCGACGCGCGAGCTTCGGGCTTTCGCCGTGGCGCTCGAGCAGCCATTTGATCGCGTTCGCCCAGCGGTTGCCCTCGCCGCCGGGCAGGCAGCTCGAGTCGAGCGTGATGGTCAGCTCGAACGGGTAGTCCTTCTCCTCGCAGATGCGGAACATCTCGTCGAGGAGCTTCTGCGCGTCCTCGCCGCCGGCCCAGGCGTCGAAGGTGAACCCGTCCATTCCGATCCGCATCGCCCGCCGGATCTCCAGGTCCGCCGCCTCGGTCACCGAGAGCCCCCTGCCCTGCGGGGCGAGGGCGTAGTTGCGGTACTCGCCCGCCGGCCAGCGCTTCTGCTCGGGACGACCGACGTCGCCGGCCGCGTTCATCGCGTGGTACTGAATGGCGCCTCTCCCGGCGCAGAAGCACCCCATGTAATGCCCGTATATCTTCCGCGGACGCGACTCGTCGGGCGCCGGCTTGTCCTTCGGGTCGGCGAGACAGGCGAGACAGCACAACGCCACCACTGCCGCAGTTGCGACGGTATGAGGGAACATCTTCATGACCACCTCCGTATGACCGATGGAGACACCGGACCGTGCGACCGACGCATTTCGGCTCGGACGAGCCGCCACAATACCCTAAACTGGAAAGCCCATGAGACGTTACGGAATATTCCCGCTCGTCGCGTTGCTCCTGGCGGCCGGATGCGGCGACGGCGAGCCGATCGCGCCGACGCATTCCATGTCGCTGTCGACCGATGTCGCTCGCGAGCCGTGGTCCGGGTCGCACTCCGGCGGGGTACAGCTGGCGACCCCGCACTATCGGATCTACACGACGTCCAGCAATCCGCAGCTGCTGAGCACCGCCCCGGGCTTCATGGAGGCGGCCCACCGGCGGTACTCCGATCTCACGGGCCTTCACCCGGCCGGCGGGGATCCGATGGCGGTCTACGTCATGTCGAACCGTCAGGAGTGGGCCGCCCTGACGCGGCAGGTGGTCGGCCCGCGCGCGCCGGTCTACCTGCAGATCGAGGCGGGGGGATACTGCTACCAGGGCGTCGGCGTGTTCTGGGACATCGGCGGGCTGGGTACGCTGTCCGTCGCCGCCCACGAGGGGCTCCACCAGTTCCTCTTCCACAACCTGACGCACCACCTGCCCGTATGGGCCGAAGAGGGTCTCTGTACCGTCATGGAGGGCTACGAGATCAACGGGCGGACCGTGACCTTCACGCCGGAGCGGAACATCGGGCGGTTCAGCAACCTCCGCGCGGCGATGGTCCGCG
>CAZADC010000330.1:0-4503 GCA_964483755.1 uncultured Planctomycetaceae bacterium
GTCGCCCCAGTTCCCGGCGGCCGAGCCTTCGGCGTACCACGCCTTGAGCAGCTCGCCCACTTTCCCGGTCAGTCCGGTCACGGCCCGTCCTTCGGCGCCGTCCGGCGGGAAGCGATAGGTCGCCACGGGCATGCCCAGCTTCGGATGGACGGTGACGTTGCCGTCGGCGACCCAGGCGACCTGCTTGGTGACCACGAACGGCTGGACCTTCGCCCCGGCGAACGGGCCGTCGGCCTCGGCGGCCTGGCGGAGAAGCTCGGCGAAGCGGGGGTCGTTGCGGAGCGCGGCGAGGTTTTCGTCCGCCTTCATGTGGTCGGGGCGGTTGAAGCCGCGTTCGATCGCCTGTTCCAGCAGGTTCAGGGCCTTGTCTCGCTCATTCCGCAGCGCCTCGATGCAGGCCAGGTTGTAGTACCCGGTCGGGGCGAAGGGCACGTCGCGGATCATTCGCCGGCAGATGCCGGCGGCGGCGGCGAGATCGCGTCGGGCTGCCGCGGCCGCCATCGCGGCCTGCAGAGGGCGGAGGCGCTTGCGGATCTTCGCCAGCTTCGCCAGCGTCGAATCGGGGTCCTCCGGCGCCGGACGGACCGGTTCGGGGGGTGCCTGCGGCAGGCGGGATATCCACCCCTCGACGAACGTCTCTCGCTGCTTCGCCGAGAGGCGGTCCACGCGGATGCGATTCCGATAGAGCACCCTGTCGCCGCGTCGGACGTCGATCGACAGGGCATTGCCCGTGTCGTCGAGGGGCAGACCGTCCTTCCGGAACCGGAGGACGGCTCGCTTCTCCTCCGGGCGGACCGCCCGCGATGCGGCAAACAGCTCGTCGCCGTCGGCGTCGGTGACTCGCACGTCGGCCGTCACGTCGGTCTCCCCGGACGCCGGACCGACCGCGATCCGGGCGTCCAGCTCGCCTTTGGTCAGATTGCCGACCGACAGAAGCTGCACGGCCGGCGCGCCCGGGTCGCAGATCACCTCTCCGAAGCGGTCCCAGTCCAGCCACGTCCCCGGCGTCCAGGCGGCGACGGCGAGGTTCTGCTCGCTTGAGTCCGCCCGGACGATGTGCATCACCAGCGATTTCCCGTCCAGCGACTCCAGCCCAAGGTTCCCGATCGCGACGGATGCCTCCATCCGCCACGCCTCCGCCGTGACCGAGCAGCGGGTCACACCCCCGGCGGACCACAGATTCTCCTCGCCATCCTCGCTGCCGAACAGCCACTGATCCAGCATGGTGCCCAGCGGGTTGACGACGATCTTGTAGAACCCCTTGCCCTCGGCCTGCGCCTCAGAGCGATCTTGGGTGAGAATCTGCCACTCGACGTGGTCGTCGCGGAACACGTCGTCCCCGTCCTCCCTCGGCGAGTGGCCGAGCGGATAGCGACCCGGCGGGTTCGGCGAGTCCATCGCGAGGTACAGGAACGTCTCGTCGTAGGCGAGGTAGAACGTCGCCTGCTGGGCGTGCGGGGCGAGCGCGCCGTCGAGTTTGAAGTTCACCAGCCCGGTGAACGCGGCCGCGCCATGCCACTCGCCGGGCGCGAGCGTCCCGTCCAGCTTCGGGGCCTCGGCGAGCCGGGGCACGCGCAGAAGCGGCGGAGCGGGCTCTTCGGCAGCCAGAACCGCGGCGGGCAGCAGGGCGACAAGGAAGCACAACGTCGTTCTCATCGGGGTGTCCAAACCTCTCCTGGCTTACGAGTGCTGTGGCTCATTCGAACCGATTGTAAGGCAAAACCGTTCCGGCTGCGCGCTCGAATCGTCCGACGCCGTCGGCGCTTTACAGGCACAGACCGGAGGGGTAGTCTTCCGGTCCCATGAACGCCGAACCGCCGCCGCAACGCGATCCGAGACTGCCCGCCAGCGACCGCTTCCGCGCCGTCCGCCTGCCGGATAACCCCGTCATCCGGCCGGGGATGGACGGGCTGCCCGACGCCGAGGCCGGGAACATCAACGGTCCGTCCCTCATCCGCGTGCCGGACGGGGCGGCGGATGCGCTCGGGCGGTACTACCTGTACTTCGCCCACCATGGCGGGTCGTACATCCGTCTCGCGGTTGCAGACCGGCCCGAGGGCCCGTATCGCATCCGTCCCGGCGGCGTGCTGTCGATCGAGAACACGCCGGCGTCGCACCACGTCGCCTCGCCCGACGTGCACGTCGACGAGGAGAACCGGCGCCTGATCATGTTCTATCACGGGATCGCGCCCGATGACCCGCGAGGGCAGGTGACCTTCGCGGCCGTGTCGGACGACGGGCTGAACTGGCGCAGCGGCTCGCACATCCTCGGGCGGTTCTACTTTCGCGCGTTCCGGCGCGGCGGCGTGTGGTACGCCTTCGCAAAGAACGGAAACGAAGGCAGCGCCCTGTGCCGCTCGGACGACCCGCTGGCGCCGTTCGAGCCCGGACCGCGCTTCCTGCCGAACGCCCGACACACGGCCGTGTGGATCGAGGGTCACACGCTCCACCTGTTCTACAGCGAGGCGAACGCCGTTCCCGAACGCATCCTCGTCGCGAAGGTGGACCTCTCCCGGCCGTGGAGGCAGTGGATTCCGGCCGACCCGCGTCTGCTGCTGGAGCCCGCCGAGCCCTGGGAGGGCGCGGATCTGCCGCTGTCGCGGTCGAGCTGGGGGGCGGTGCATGGGCGCGTGCGGCAGCTCCGCGACCCGGCCGTTTACGAAGAGGACGGTCGGTTGTACCTGCTGTACAGCGTTGCCGGGGAATCGGGGATCGCCGTCGCCCGCCTGCTCGACGCCCGCTCGCAGTAATCGGCGGCTCCTGCGCCGCCGGACAGGGCGAACCGGCGAACCTTTCGTGCGTATGATTGTCTGTAGTCGCAACGGGGGCGGCGCGGCCGGAGGTGCGTCAGCCGGCCCGCTGCACGAGACGATAACACGAGGAATCCCACAACGAAGGACGATTCGGAAAGGAGTGCGGAGCATGAAGGTGCGCACTGTATTGACGCTGGTCCTGGCGCTGGGGCTGCTGACGGCGGGGATCGCCTACGGCCCGCGCCTGGTCGGGCGGGTCGCCTACGCCATCGAGGCGGGACAGGTCGAAGCCGCCCGCGCCGAGCTTGCGGAGCTGGCGAAGCACGACCATCTCTCGGGGCTGTTCGAGGCGGTCTCGAAGGCGGTCAAGCCCGCCGTCGTCGAGGTCCGCGTTCGCCAGAAGATCACCGCGCGTCCGGCCCCCCAGATGGATGAATTCCTGCGCCGATTCTTCGGCGACGACATCCCCGGGCTGGAGCCCGCCCCGCAACCGCGCCGCCAGCCGCGGGAGTACTACCGCAGCGGGCTGGGCAGCGGCGTGATCATCGACGCCGAAAACGGCTACATCCTGACGAACAATCACGTCGTCGGCCAGGCCGACGAAGTGGAAGTGGTCCTCGCCGACAAGCGAACGTTCAAGGCCCAGTGGGTCCGCACCGATCCGCCGACCGACCTGGCGGTGGTGAAGATCGAGCCGGACCGGCTGATCGACGCCCCCCTCGCCGACAGCGCGACGCTGAAGGTCGGGCACTGGGTGCTGGCGATCGGCTCGCCGGAGGGCCTGCCGCAGACCGTGACGGCCGGCATCGTCTCGGCGACCGGGCGCGTCACCGGGCGCGGCGGATACGAGAACTTCATCCAGACCGACGCCGCCATCAACCACGGCAACTCGGGCGGTCCGCTGGTGAACATGCGGGGCGAGGTGGTCGGCATCAACACGGCAATCGTCTCCCGCACCGGCGTCAACGAGGGCATCGGCCTGTCGATCCCGTCCAACATGGCGCGGGACATCCTCGACCAGCTCGTCGAGGGGGGCAAGGTCGTCCGCGGGTACCTTGGCGTGCGGATTCAGAACGTCGACGAGGATCTCGCCGAGAGCTTCGATCTGCCGAACACGCGGGGCGCCCTGGTGGCGGAGGTCAGCCCGGACAGCCCCGCCGACGAGGGCGGCATCAAGGCCGGGGACTTCATCGTGGCGGTGGACGGCAAGCGCGTCGACAGCGTCAATGAGCTCCGCAACGCCGTCGCCGCGATCGACCCCGACGAGGAGGTCGAGATCGAGCTGTACCGCGACGGCGAGAAGCGAACGCGTACCGTGCGCCTCGGCGAGCAGCCCGCCGACATGCTCCGGGCGTTCCGCGACGGCGACGGCCGGGAACGTGACGGCGACGGACCCAGCGAGCTCGAGCGCTACGGCATCGAGGTCGCCGACCTCAACGAGAGGCTCGCCGAGCAGCTCGGGTACGAGGACGACCGCCGCGGGGTGGTGATCGTGGACGTCCGCGCGGGCACCGACGCCGCCCGCGCGGGGCTTGCCCGCGGCATGCTGATCCTGGAAGTCAACGGCAAGGAGGTCGAGAGCGTGGACGGGCTGAAGGAGATCGTCGACGACGCCGAAGACGCCGCCGGGCTGCGACTTCGCGTCGCGACGCCCGACGGCGGACGACGGTACGTGTTCGTCACGCCGAGCGAGAACTGACCGCGGTCCGAATGAAGGCCGCCGGATAAACAGGGCGCGGCGTTCCGCACC
>CAZADC010000331.1:0-4502 GCA_964483755.1 uncultured Planctomycetaceae bacterium
ACGGCGTCCAGTCCTTGACCTTGCCCTCCCGGAAGAACATGTCCTCGCCCGTGGGCCGGTAGATCACCCGGCCGACGGCGCCGCCCATCTCCGGCATGATTCGGACGCGGAGATAGCGGTTGGCCAGCTCGATCACCTGCAGCTCGCGCTGCCCGATCCGCCGGATCGTACCGTCCAGCGCGGAGATCGTCTCCAGGTGGTGTCCCGCCTCACCCTTGCGGACACACGTATACCAAGGCAGCGTGACGGTGCGGCGGCGCACCTCCACGGCCGGCGTGGCGGCAAGGCACGAACCGACGGCTGCGAGAACGGCAACAGCGACAAGACGGCAACGCATGGCGACTCCTGTCAGGATATGCAGCGCGAATCGACGGCGTACGACCGGCTCACGGCCCCTCCAGGCCTCCCATCTAACCTGCGCCCGATCGTAACGTCTTTCCGCCGGCTGCCACAAGGCTCTGCACCCCGGCGGGCTCCAGGCAGAGCCGGTTGACTCCTTCGCAATTGCGCGGTGCCCTGGGAAGGACACCGCGCTTTGCCGGCGGCATTCCCGCCGACCGGGGGAATCGCTCGCTCGCGCGGCAATCTACTTCGGACGCACGACGAAGTACGCCACGTCCCGGGCGGGCAGGTCGACAAAGATCGCCCCGTCGGTCACGGGCACGTCGTCACCGCTGAGGGCATCCACGGCCGTCAGGTCCCGGTCGCCGAAGCCCGTCGCCTCACCGTCGAGCATGAGCCTGCCGTCGTGGCGGGCGGTCGTGTCCGTGTTCACGGCGACGATCAGCACCTTGTCCGGCCGGACGTAGGCGCTGGCCTTGATCGGACCGGCCTGTCCGACGGGGCAGTCGGGGTACCAGTACCCGCGGAACGTGACGTCGGCGGCCGCGATGCCGAAACGGCGCTTCATCTCGGGCGCCGGGCCCCATCCGGTGACGATCCACCCGTCGTTGGGCGTCATGTCGTGGAGCATCAGCGCGCCGTAGGTCATCCGGACCGACTTGCGGGACCGCTCCTTCTCCTCGGACGTCTTGTCGCCCCAGTCGCGGGTGTGATAGAAGCCGAAGTAGGTCCCGAAGTAGCCCCACGCCTTGCCGCTGAAGAACCGCAGGTTCCGCAGCGATACCGCGTCGAGGATGCTGTCGCCGTCCTCGTGGACGCCCATGCCCTCGCCGAAGCAACCCGCCCGCGCCCAGCTCATCACGTGGGGCGCCATGCCGAACGTGGACACGTGGTTGAGGATGAAGCCCATGCCGGTCCGGCTGTGCCGATGGCTGACGGTATACATCCGCTTGAACAGGTCGCGGACGGCGAGGCTGTGGTAGCTGCCGCGCAGGTTGCCCTCGCGGTCGAACCAGCCCGACCCGTTGAGCAGGTTCACGTCGTAGTCCTCCCCGCCGTAGGACTCGTCCACGTACCACCCGCCGTAGGCCTGGAGCTTCATCCAGTAGGCCATGTTGTCCACCGCCCAGTCGCGGTAGCTCGCCACCGGCTTGATGGTGCTCCGCGCGGGCATGCGGACCCAGTCCTCCCACAGCAGCTTGCTCACCGGCGAGATGTTCTGCACCGCCCACGGCATGGGGTGCGGGACGGTGAAGTTCGGGTTGTTGTACGGCAGGCAGAGCCCGCCGCTGCGGTTCTCGCCGAACGCCTCATCGAGCCCGGTCGTGCGGTGTGCGGCCGTCGGATCGTCCCAGCTGCACTCGATCCGTCCGTCGTCCTTGACGCACATGCCCCACCATCCGCGGAACCAGCGATAGGTCCAGCCCGGCTCGTGGGGGTACTTCCGCCAGCCCTGCGGGAGCGGCTTGGTGGGCGTGGCGATCAGGGCGAACTCCATGGTCGTGGACTCGACGGTCGCCGGCCCACGGACCAGGTGCACGCGGAGATGGGCGACGTCGCTGGCGCGTTCGATGGTCACCACCGACTCGTGGGGTTGCTCGTACCAGCCGCGGGTGTGGTCGGCGATCCACGCCAGCCCGCGGAAGGTGTCGCCCACCCACACGTGCGGGGTGAGTGTGCCCATCAGGGCATTGTCGCAGGCCGAGCGGCTCTCCCAAAGCAGCCCCGGCTCGTCGCCGAGCTCGGCCATGCCGCTGTGTAGGTTCAGAATCTTCGCCAGCTCGCCCTTTACGGGGATGTCCAGCACGAGCGAATCCATTGCGACGGGCTGTTCGCAGTCCACGTCGAGCGTGTAGCGGATCAGCCCGTCGTAATCGAGCATCCCGCGGACGTCGACCGACCAGCCGTCGCCGACGAGCGAGCCGGTCCACGTCGCCTCGGACATGTGAAGGTTCGGCGCGATCTCCGGCGTCTTGTCGCCCTCGGCCGCCAGGGCGAGCGCCTTGCCGTCCACCTTCGCGGTCAGCGTGATCGGCCCGGCGAGCAGGTCCGTCTCGCCGGAGCGGATCTGCGCCGGCAGCCCGGACGCGGCCAGCTCGTGCCGGCGGCCCCACACCTCCATCGCCCCGCCGTCGACGCGCACGGGCGTCCAAGGCGGGAGTACGCCTTCCCGCTCGCCGACGTCGTTTCCGATCCAGTCGAAGATGCGTCCGCCGCGCGACCGCCGCTCGACGTTCACGGCCTCCGACGCCAGGTCCAGGCGTGTGAACTCCGCCTCGCCGGTCTCGATGACCTCCCCCTCAGCGTCCATGGCCTCGACCTGCACGCGGTAGTCGCCGAACGGCGCCGCCTCGGGCAGCTCGATCAGCGCGATCGCCATGTCCTTCTGGAAGTGCGTCAGTGTGCGTTCCGCGACGGCCGGGGCGTCCTCGGCGGCGGGCACCACCCGCACCCGGACGCTCTCGGGTGACAGTCCGGCCCGGCGGAGGAACCACACGTCCGCCTTGACCTCGACAGCGCCGGCGAGCTGTCCGTAGCGGGCGCCCACGTCAAGCCGCCTCGGGAACGCGGCCTCGGCTTCCATCGCCTCCGGGCGCCCCCTCGCGGCGTCGGCGTAGTGCGAGGTGAACCGCAGGTACTGGTGGTAATACCGCGTGCCGTCGTCGTCGGTGCACGTAAGCTCCACGTGCCCCTTCCGCCCGGCGAAGGTCTCGTCCGAGGCCAGGCGCAGCTCCCGGCTTTGCCCGGCCGGCAGCGTGATCTCCTCAACGTCGGACGTGATCGGGTCGTTCGCGTTATCGCCGGTCACCTGCGCCGACAGCCGGAACGTCCGCTCGACGTCGGAGAGGTTCCGCACGCGGACCTTCACGTCCAGCGTACCGGTGTGCAGCGGGGAGAAGTCCAGCCACTGGATCGCGGGGGCGTCCTTACGCAGGTGCAGATAGCCCATGTTCCGCCGCTCGATGAAGAACCCCGGACGGTAGGACCATGCCCGCTGCGGCCAGGAGCGGGCGAAATTGGTGCGCCAGGTCGCACCCGGGCGAAGTCCGCCCTCGGCGAGGTCCTCGGTGCGGACGCGTCCCTCGATGGTCCACAGGTCGTCGGTCTCGTGGGTCTCGAGGTCGATCTGCGGGTTGTATCCCGGCTGGGTGAGCCCGATCTCCTGGATGCGGCGCCAGTCGGCGATCGCCCCATAGGCGTTGAAGTTGAACTGGTAGACCTCCGCGTGCTCGCCGCGCTCGGTCGGCGGCGAGAGGTAGAACTCCACGTAGTTGCGGTCCAGATAGACCGGCGAGTCGCGGAAGCGGCTCTTCGCCCGGTACCAGCCCGGCACGGCCTTGGGGCATTGGAAGGCGAAGTAGAAGTACTCGTCATCGTACGCCACGTAGACGTGCGTCGGCGGGTAGGCCAGCCCGTTCGCCTTGCCCAGTTCCGTCAGCGAGGAGATGCACGCCGCCTGCGCCCACTCGTCCGCGGCAATCTCGCCGTCGATCGTCGGGGCGTCGGTGCACGGCGCCAGCGCCATCTCCGGCTGCGGGGGCCGGCCTTTGAAATCCAGACCCTCCGGCGGCCCTTCGTCCGCGGCGACGGCCGGGAGAGCAGCGGCGACGAGAAGCGCGCAGACACTGACGTGGCGAATGAAGCGTGGCATGAGAGTCTCCTGGAGCATCGGTCCAATACGAAGCGCTGTCGCAACCCCGGCAGGAGCCGACGCGGCAGACCGCGGCCGGCTCACGAAGACACGGTTGCCAACAACAGTCGAAACGCCTGGGCGCGACAGGACTCGAACCTGTCGACGTAAAGCGTAGCGAACGTGGCGACTTACGTCAAGCGGGTCATTCAGGCGGTGCAGAATCCGGTGCAGTTTCGCCGCAAACGGCCGATTCAGACCTGCCCGCGCTCGCCCGGCAGCTCGCCGACCTGAGCCCCGAGGACCGCCGGCAGCTTCTCGCCATGCTCTCAGGCGGGCAGGACGCCGCTGAGAGCCCTGATTCACGGCAGGACCGGCGGCTCCCGCCGAGGAGGACCAACCCGGTTCTGCGTCCGCCGAAGGCGGCTTATGATCGCCGCACCAACGTGTCGCCCGACACAGTGCAGCCCAGCCTACAAGGAGAGACGCCATGCCCCGACCGAGAGGCAAGGTCATCGAGCAGTACGAG
>CAZADC010000332.1:0-4499 GCA_964483755.1 uncultured Planctomycetaceae bacterium
GGCGGGCATTGTTCGCCGCCACCGAAGACGCGGCGAGAAAGTGGGGATAAGTCAGAGCGCCGCCCGCTTGACGCGTCGGGGGACGGGGCAGACAATGCCCGCACGTTGCGCGACGGGGACGGGCCTGCCGGCAACGAACCATCGGGAGACCGGATGGCCAGGAACCGTCACGCACTGAACCCGGCGAAGGTCAAGGCCGACCTCGACGCGCTCGAGACCGACCCGCCGCCGGAGCTCTTCCAGCGCCGCCTCGACCTGCGCCGGCGGCTCACCGTCGTCCTGCTCGACCTCCTGACGGTCGCCCTGCTGACGATTTCGTTCGCGCCGTTCGGCGCGTGGTATCTCGCCTACGTGGCGCTGATCCCCTGGTGCATGTCGCTGTCGCCGACCGGGCACATGCGGCGGTGGACGGTCGGATGGGCCTGGGGCGCGGGGTCGGTCTTCTACCTCCTGAACCTCTACTGGCTCACGTGGATCACGCTGGTCGGGTACGTCGCGCTGGTGTTCTACCTCTCGCTGTACTGGCTCCTGGCGGCGCTGATCCTCCGCGCGGCGATGCGGCGCGACTGGCCGATGTGGATTGTTCTGCCCGTAATCTGGACCGCCCTCGAATACGCCCGCGCCTACGTCATCAGCGGCTTCCCGTGGTTCTTCCTCGCCCACAGCCAGTACGACAACACGCTGCTGATCCAGGTCGCGGACCTGACCGGGCAGTACGGGGTGAGCTTCTTCGTAGCGCTGGTCAACGGGGCGGTGCTGGACCTGCTCACCGCGCCGCTGTTCCTGCGCGGCCGCGCGCGCGGCCCGCGGATGCGGCAGGGCATTCTGGTCGGTCCCGCCGTCGCCGCAGTCACGCTCGCGGCGATGCTCGGATACGGCGCGTGGCGGGTCGGGCAGTCCGCCACCGAGCCCGGGCCGATCGTGGGGATCGTCCAGCATGCGGTGCCGATCTCGCTGACGGGGCGGGCGGCGACGCCGGAGAAGGTCTTCCTCAGCCACGTCGAGAGCACCGAGCGGTTCATCGGAAGCGACGTGGAGCTGGTGATCTGGCCGGAGACGATGCTCCCGGCGGGTCTGAACCCGTGGGTGGTGGACCGCGAGCCGGAGACCATGAACGAGCATGTTCGCGAGCTGCGAGCCCACGCCGAGCGGGTCGGGGAGTTGTCGCGGCGGCTTCAGGCGCCGATCCTCGCCGGCGGGACGACGTTCTACGAGAACCCCGCGCCCGAGGCGGACCGCCCGCTGATGCGCAACAGCGCCCTGCTGTTCGACCGCTCGTGGCGGGCGTCGGACATCTACTCGAAGGTGCACCTGGTTCCCTTCAGCGAGTCGGTGCCCTTCAAGTACAGCGTTCCGTGGCTTCATCGCCTGCTGCGAAGCTTCGTGCCGGAGTCCATGCCGCAGCTCGAACCGGGGAGCGTGTCGGCGCCGATGGATGTTCCGGCCGGGCGGCGGAGCTGGACCGTCGCGACGCCGATCTGCTACGAGGGGGTGTTCGCGCGGGTGTGCCGGGCCCTGGTGGTCCGCGACGGGGAGAAATCGGCCGACATCATCGCCAACCTGTCCAACGACGGATGGTTCGTCTGGCGCTGGGGGCAGGACGACCCGTACCGCGGGAGCACCGAGCAGGCGCAGCACCTGGCGCAGTACTGCTTCCGGGCGGTGGAGAACCGCACGCCGGTGGTGCGGGCGGTCAACACGGGCATCAGCGCCTCGATCGACTCCAACGGGCGGATCGCCGCCCAGGTCTCGCAGTACGGCGCGCGAACGATGGTGGCGGGCACGCTGTTGCTGGACGGCGCGGCCGGGGAGCCCGGCGACAGCGTCGCCCACGGTCCCCGGGTCCTTGTGGACGGCCGCGTCAGCGTGTACAGTCTCATCGGCGATGCCTTCGCCATGCTGGTCGCTGCCTCCGCCGTAGCGGTGGCGGGCGTGTTGGCGTGGAAGCGGCGTCGCGACCGACGCATGGAATCCGACGAGCAGGAAAGGGAGCCCTCGTGATGCGGAGCAAGTCACTGCCGATCATCCTGGCGGCCGGCGCCGTGCTGTCCGCGACGGGTCTGCTCGGATGCCGACGCCCTGAGCGGCTTCAGACCGACCCCCAGCGGGCCTGCATCGACGCGCGAACCCGGCTGATGCGCGCGGCCGAGTCCGACAACGCCGCGACCCGCGCCAACGCCCTCGAGGCGATGGCGAACGTCATGGGACACGACGCGGGGGCGGAGCTGACCGAGGCGCTGGACGACGCGAGTCCGGCCGTGCGGTTCGCCGCCGCGATGGGCATCGGCGACGTGCGGTACGCCGCAGCCCGCGAGAAGCTCGTCCGCATGGCCGAGGACAAGCAGGCCGAGCCCGACCGGCGCGTCTACATCGCCGTGCTCTACGCCCTCTACGAGCTGGGCGAGCGGGGATACGTCAGCCCGCTGGGCGACCTGCTGTTCGATCGCGAGGCGGAGGTTCGCGCCGATGCGGCGATGGTGATGGGCAAAATGGGCGAGCCCTCCGCGATCGCGCCGCTCAAGGCGCTGCTGGCCGACGAGCAGGACCCGGCCGTGCAGCTCCAGGTCGTCGAGGCGCTGGCGAAGCTCGGCGACGACCGCTCCGCGGCGCTGCTGGAGGCGTACACGAAGACGCCGTTCGTCGACGAGCAGCTCGTTGCGATTCCGGCGATGGCGGACATCGGCGGTTCCCGCGCCCGGTCGCTCCTGCGGGAGCTGCTGGCCGAGCGCCATCCCCCGCGCGTCCGCGTCGCCGCCGCCGGCGGGCTGGGCCGGCTCGGATGGACCCACGAGGACGTCTACGACTACTGCACGACGGCGCTGCGAAGCCCGCGGGTCGTCCTTGGTGAGGCCTACGGCGAGCAGCGCGAGGTGACGGACGTCGAGGTGCGCTCCCTGCAGCGCCTCGCGGCGATTGCCCTGGGATGGATGGAGCGCATGCCGGCCGTCGACGCCCTCCACGCCGAGCTGGACAACCCCGACGGCGGGGTCGCCGTGGCGTCCGCGATGAGCATCCACCGGCTCCTGTCGTGTGAATCGACCGAGCCGGTCGGGGCGCCCTCCGACCCGGGGACGGCGGAATCCGACGGCGAACCGGAACGGATCCGGCTCCATACGGCGGGGGCGAAGGAATAGCGCAGCCCGACGCCGAGGCGGTCCATTACAGGGCCTTTACGGGTCCTTGAAATTTGCTTGACTTGGGTATGCCCCCCAATAGAATCGACGCGGCGTCGTGCCCGCGTCGGCGGGCGGGGTCGCGGACCCGCGGCCGGCGGCGGGGCGAGGCGAGGCGCGGTATTGACGCGGCAGTGGTGCAGGCCTTTAAGGAGAACCCGATTGAGTATTCTGACCAAGATATGCGTCGTAATCCTCTTGGTGCTGGTGCTGATCGCATGTCCGGTGTTCATCAGCATGGCCACCGTGCCGCAGAACTATAAGGCCCTTTACCGGGCCGAGCAGCAGGCGAGTCAGCTTCATCAGATCAACGCACAGTACGCCGAGATGGCGCGTCAGCAGGCCGTCGACGCCGCAATCGCCGCGCGCAACCGTGCTCAGGAAGTCGAGAGACGCCTGACGGACACGAACCGGGACCTCCAGGCGCAGCTCGCCGCCGCCCAGACCATCTCCAGCAACGTCCAGACGCAGCTGGCGCAGTTGTCGGCGCGGATGGGTGAGCTGGACAAGACGTACGACGCCTATCTCAAGCAGCAGCAGCGGGTCGAGGAGCAGCTCGCCGAGGCGCGGCGCGAGAACGCCGAGCTCGCCGAGGAGAACCGCAAGGTCAATGAGCTCCTCCGCCAGGCGCAGGGCGACATCGAACGGCTCGAAAAGGTCGCCCGCGTGCTCCGCGAGGAGAAGGCCGAGGCGGACCGGACGATCGAGGATCTCCAGACGAGGCTCGCCCAGGCCGAAACACGCGGCGCGCCGACCGCCGGCGAACCCGCCGAAGTTACCGCCGACCGCGAGATCATCGGCACCGTCACGGTGGTGCGGGACGACCTGGCCGGGATCAACGTGGGCTCGGCCAACGGGGTGCGGGAAAACATGAAGCTCATCATCCACCGCGGCGACCAGTTCGTGGGCTACCTGCGCGTCAGCGAGGTGGACGTCAACTCGTCGGCGGGATTCATCGTGGACAACCGTCTTGACGTGATGCGGGGCGACAAGGTTACGACCCTCGAAGCGATGGGAGGCTAGGCATGACGCGGACACCCGGCAACCAGCAGGTGGTCACGGTCAAGCCCCAGCCGAACATCTACACCGTCCTGATCGCCGTGGCGATCGTGGCGCTGGCGGTGACGGTGGGTTTCTGCCTGTGGAAGCTCATGTCGGCGGCGCCCACCGGGTACGGGCTCGAGTTCGGACAGCTCTTCAGCCCGACCGAAGCTGTCCCGAAGTAGACGTCTCGCTCGAGCCCATGTCTCAGGACGCATGGAAGCGACGCGCGGGCGCCGCGACCTGAACGCCAAGCGCCCGCCGCAAGGGCGGCACGCAGCGGAT